>CAYSNA010000025.1:16059-23465 GCA_964432185.1 uncultured Cytophagia bacterium | reverse complement strand
CCGATGCGTTTCGCCTCGCGCCAGATGACGCGGCAGTACATGCCCGGCAGCACCGGCAAATTGGCCATTGCCGCCGCACTGTTTACTGAGCTCGCCCGACTTTATCCAGAATCCATTGAAAAACGGCATGAACTGCTGAAAACGCGGCTCATCGTCGCGGATCAGTGGATCATCACCGACTCGCATGAAGCGCCGATTTATGACATGGACACAAAAGCGTTTGCCTCGCGCGCTATCCGCCAGGGCGATGTCTTTTCACTTTATGAATGGGTCGATCACATGCTCTCGGCCAGCGCCAATTCCGCCGCCAGCATCGTGTGGAAGGAGCTGATTCTCATGCGCGCCTTTGGCGACCGTTACCCGGTGAGTTATGAGGAGGAAGTGGTCTATTTCAAAAATGCGCCCAAATCCGAGTTGTCGCAAATCGCCATTGCCGTGGTGAATGAGCCGCTGCGGGCAATTGGCATTTCCGAAGATGACTGGCGGCTGGGCAGTTTTTTCACCAGAACCGGTAAAAATATTGTTCCGGGCGGCAGCTACGGCAATCCGAAAGCGCTGCTGCAGTATCTAATCGCCATGGAACGAGGCAAAATTGTTGACGAGTGGTCCAGTCTGGAAATCAAGCGTTTGATGTACATGACCGCGCGGCGAATTCGCTACGCCTCCGCACCGGCGCTGCAAAACGCCGCCGTCTATTTCAAGTCCGGCAGCCAATATAGATGCAAGGAAGAGGAAGGTTTCACCTGCGGCAAGTATATGGGGAATGTGGAAAATTACATGAATTCAGTGGCGATTGTGGAACAGCCCGATGGCCGGACATATCTCGTAGCGCTCATGTCCAACGTGCTGCGCAAAAATTCGGCGGTGGAGCACCAATCGCTGGCGACCTTTATTGACCGCATTCTCACCAAGCCGTGAGGTCAGAATCCGGATCGCTTGATCAACTCTTTCGCTTTTTCCGCGACCTTGGTATTCTGATCATTCACCGCATTGACAATCAGCGGCAAATATCGGCTATCCTCATAATGTTCGATCAGCATTAACGCCTGCAGCTTCAAGGCCGCATCATCGGACTCGAGCAGATTTTTCATAATCTCAAACTCGCCCTTGGTGTCATAGCCGAAACGCTGGAGCGTTTTTTTGATGACATCCTCAACCACCGTGGTTTCGGCCAACGGGATGACCACCTTTTTCAGATCGGCATCTAAAAGATTATCCAAAAATTCGATCGTATTCAACCGCAGTTCTTTATCCGTGCTGCGGATTCCGGCGTAGGCCGATTCAATATCAGCCGGCGGATATTTGAGCCCGAGCAGATGAAAAATCCGTTCCAGTTTGCGGTCGAGTCTGGCTTCCAGCGTTTCTATCAATCGTTTTTTGCTGATGTTCAGTTGCTGCTTCTGCGGATTTTTGTCGTCCACATGATTATTTTGCATCTGCGAATACAAAAAAGCCAGCGTGCCGAAATATTCGTTCGCTTCCTTCAAAATAAGCCGCATAATCACCGGATCATTGTAGACCAGATGCGGTGCGCGTTTGCGCAATTGATAAAGCGCATTAATCACCTGATTTCGAATCGCCCGATCCGGAATATCGAGGTTATCCATCAGCATATCCGCCGAGTATTGCAGCTCAATTCCGGCCAAGGTTTTCGGGATGTTCAATCTGGCCTTGCGATCCACATAATCATTTTTAAGATGTGAGCCGAGCATCTCCACAATGTCGGCGCCAAAACTGGCCAGCGCTGTTTGACTAAAGGTGAGCAGTTCCCGATCCCGCAAAAGTTGAATGAGCACCGGGCCAAACTCCTTTTCTTTGGTCAAACCGGCGCCAACAATGGCCGAGGCGACCACGTCTTTTTCAGCATCCTGCAGCAGGTAATGCAAAAACGGATACAAATCCTTCAAACGCGCCTCGCCAATGGCACGCGCGCAACAGCGCTTCATAGTGATGACATCGCGCGGATTATTGGATCGCTGCGCATAAATCAGCATCTCCTGGATACGCTGCTGTATATCATTCACGCTAACATATCCGCGACGCCGAACCTCACGGGCGGCGAATAAAAGCGCCGCGCCGGCGACGAGTACATTTTTATCGCTCAAACACGTCGACAGGATTTCGACCGGTGATTCCGAGTGTTCGGTGAGGTAAGCCACCGCCTCGGCGCGAACATCCAGATTCTCATGCACGAGCAACGATTTGACATCCGCGCTGTAATCCTCCTCCCGATAGTCGTGCAAATGTTTCAGCGCTTCGAGGACAATCACTGGTGAGCCGGAAGAAAGCAGCTTGTGAAAGCCTGGCAGAAGCAGCGGATGGGAAAGATGTCTGAGCATGCGCAATGTTTGAAGAATCTGTTTTTCCGAGCCGTTCTCAAACACTTTGAGAATGCCGCCAAGAATCGATTCATTCTCAAGATCAATTGGCGGCGCGGCATCGGCGCCGGGCGATTCAATTTTTAGTCTGAAGGAGCGAACGTATTCCTTGCGCGTGAGAGTGATACAATACAACCAGAGAACGATAAAAAGCAACGTCAAAAAACTGACGTGGCGTGTTGAAAGATGAAAAACGCTCGTTAACACCAGCAACAAAACGCCGCTGATGCCGGCCGCGGCGCTGTCAACAACAACATCGATGAACGATTTGGCCTGCGCTTTGATGTCGCTGGCAATGGGGAGCGCCAGCAACTCCATGCCGGATTTGTTCAGCGAATTTTTCAAACTGCCGTCAAACAATTTCACCAGAACTACGGCCCATAACTCCGGAAAAAAGAGCACGGCCACGGCGCCGAAAAGAATGCCGATGGGCAAAAAGAACAGCGATGTGCCGACGCCAAAAACGCCGACAATTCTCGGGGTGAGAAAAAGTTGAATCAGCAGCGTGGCTATGCTCAAGTTGGACAGCCAAAATCCAAAAAACGCCGTGAGTTGATCGGGATCGGTGATGCTTTCCGAGGCGATGGCGCTGTATTGATACTCGACCAATTTTCCCACCAGCACACTAATGCCGACCAGCGAGGCAATCAACGTTAAATGTTTTGAAGCAAGAATAATGCTGAGAGGATTTTCCAGCTTTTTGAAAAAACCATCAATTCGCAAGACTGACTGCTGGGAGCCTTCCGACCATCTGCTCCATAATTTATGAATGATAACCAAACAGAAACCCAGTAGCGCCAAAAACAAAAAGATGAGATTGCGGCTTCCGAGCACTGGTGCGAGAATTTTAGTCAAATATCCGCCAAAGATGCCGCCGGCGATAGCGCCTGAGCCAATGAATCCGAACAATCGTTTGGCCTCGCGGGCGTTAAAGATGACGTTGGCCATAATCCAGAATTGCGAACTGGTGATGACGGCAAAGATAGCCACCGTCACGTAGATAAAATACAACAACCAGCGCTCCATCACATCGAACGAGAGAAAAATCCAAAAAAGGACAAATAAAATCATGGAGGTGTAAAGCGTCCGGGTGATGAGCGCATAGAGATTGCCGGATTTCAGCAGGTTGGCGTAAAACACCGAGATAGCCGCCGCCATAATGGCGACGAGGATAAAAACCAGCGGCAAACGCTCGGCGCCAAATTCAGATAAAAACAGAGCGTTCACCATGGGCTTGACGATCATCAACGCCGAGATGATACAAAAGATGTACAGCCACATCCACATCGAGCGGCTGCCTTCGCCTTCGCGGATATCGAGGATTTTATACAGCACATCCAAAATCAATGACCGGCGTATTTTTAGCGGATGAAACATGTTGTGAAATCAGGCTCCTATGAATCCGGATTAACATCCTTCATCAAAATGGATTCAACGGTTGGAATGAGTTCGCGCAAAATATGTTCGCCATCGGCATCTTCGATTAATCCAACAATAATATATCGACGCCAGTTCGGGCCCCAAATAAGCGCCGAGTCGGCGTGATAATTTTTCCAGGTGCCGGACTTGCGATAGACGGTTGCGTCCGGCGCCAGCTGGTCGAACGAGTTGACGAATTTATGGTGCAGCTCCGGATCGACCATCATCTCGAGCATCTGTTCGGAACGTTCCCAACTTACTAATTTTCCCATGGCGAGCAAATAATAAAAACGGCACACCTGCGTCACGGTGGCGCCGTGACTAATATCGTGTATGGGATCGCCATTCCGTTCTCCGGTTTTGGAGTAGCGTTTGCCGACCCACAATCCGCCGCCGCGTTTGGGATCATAAAGCTCGTATCTCGGATCACGCAGCGTCTGTTCAATTTTATCAAAACCAACGCGATCGATCATGCGCGTCGCGGCGCCGTTATCCGATTTGCTGATCATAATGCGCATATCATGCAGCACCTCGTCGGTCTCTTCCAACGTGCCGTCTTCAAGCGATTGTGATGCGCCGAGGAGAATCGCCAACTTGGGCAAACTCGCGGCGTACATCATTTTATTGCCGTTGACGCCGGCATATCGAATATTGTTTAAATCGCGCAAATCAACCAGACCGACGGCCATTTTTTTTGAACGAACCAGAGATTTCCACGCCGGATTTTCATTTAATGCATTTGTCAAATCAGCCTGCAGAGAGGGTGAGACCATTGTTAATAAAGGCCGAATCTGATCATCCGGAATGTGGAACGGCAACGTAAACTGTAACGGCACGCCATTTGTCTGATCCGCTTGAAACGACGTTGGAATCATGGATGACAGCATTATAACGAACAACGAAACAAAAATTGTTCTTTGCATATAGTCCTTTCACATATAACCACATTTTTAAGAATAATCTTCTATTGCGAATATTATTAAAAATGCGGGCGGATAATACGAAAGATTTCGGATCATTATCAAGATATATTTTGGCGCTCATGCTGAGGTGCTGATCCGACACATTTATCACATTTCGCATCGAATTTTAGCTTGTACAAATTTAATCTTGACTTTCCCGACTCATTTTTATACTTTACCAAACCGGTATAGTTTGATATATAATCACCGATCCAATCCCTAATCCTTTTGAAAAATGCGCAAGATTAGTATATTTAGTCATCAAACAAATCAATCCGACTTTTCCTCAACATCACCACTCTCGAAAGTGAGGATCTTGTAATGCAGCTCGATCTTGTCGCCATTTTTCTCATTGGTCTCGCTACAGGTTTCAGTCATTGCATCGGCATGTGCGGACCGTTCGTTTTAACGTACACCTTGAAATTATCCGAAAACAGTATTGTCGTCAAGCCAACATTTTGGCAGCAATTTTATCCGCATCTCTTATACAATAGCGGCCGGTTATTGACCTATGTGTTTCTCGGTCAATTATTCGGACTCCTCGGTCAGACACTCGGCACCGTTGTGGCGTTTAAAAGCTTTCAGGGCGGATTGATTATTTTCGCCGGTCTCGTCATGGTCTTGATGGGAATTCAAATGAGCGGATTTTTGCCCAAAACGCAACGCGATACGTTTTGGGGCGTCGGAAAATTCACCAGCATAGTGCAGTCCATGTTGAACCGCGTAAATCCAAACAACGTGTTCGGGCTTGGAGTCGTGCTCGGATTTTTGCCATGCGGTGTTTTATACGCCGCGTTTGCCAAGGCGGCGGCCACGCAAACGATCTGGGGCGGCGGCTTGACCATGCTGGCATTCGGACTCGGCACTTTTCCGGCGATGATTTTAACCGGCGTCACCGCGCACCTCATTTCCAGCCATTTGCGCAAAAAGCTCTATCGCATTGCCGCAATTATGGTGATTTTACTCGGATTATACACCATGTACAAAGGTATAATGAAAGTCTCGGGCAAAGGTTTGATGAAACACGGCTCGCATTCCGGACAAATGCAGATGGCGCCGGAGAAAAAACAACCGTCCATTGAGCAGATGCCGTCAGAAAATTCACACTCGGAGATGGAGCATCAAGCCGAAGACCATGACTAAAATTGATTCGACAACATTAGCCCCAAGTACGGAAAAGCTCGTCTGCTTCCACTGTGGTGAAGATTGCCCGAACGACAACATCAGCATTGGCGACAAGTATTTTTGCTGCAACGGCTGCAAAACCGTGTACGAGTTGCTCGAATCGAATGACATGTGCACTTATTACAACCTGGACGAAAAACCGGGTAACTCGCCCAAAGAAGCCGGTTACGCTACCAAATTTCAATACCTCAATGACGAAGACACCCGCCGCAAGCTGGTGAATTTTTCCGACGGCCAAAAGTCCAACATCACGTTTTATATTCCGAGCATGCACTGCGCATCGTGCGTCTGGCTGCTTGAGAGTTTGTACCGGCTGAGTCCCAACGTCACCTCATCCAAAGTCAATTTTCTCAAAAAAGAATTAACCGTCACTTTTAAAGAATCGCCGACGGCGCTGCGCGAACTGGTTGAACTTCTTGCTTCGATTGGATACGAACCGCAGATTAATCTCGACAGTCTGAATGAAAAGATTGAGCAGGAAGGCAACAAAGATCTCTACATCAAAATAGGTGTGGCGGGATTTTGCTTCGCCAACATTATGCTCTTGAGTTTCCCGGAGTACCTGTCCGGCACCGGCGAGGTGTCGCCGATGTTCAAAAGATTTTTCGGCTATATCATGATCCTGCTCTCTCTGCCGGTGTTCTTTTACAGCGCGCAGGATTATTTCCGCTCGGCCCTGCAAGGCTGGAAACAAAAGCACATTAACATGGATGTGCCGATTTCCCTCGGCATTTTGACGCTGTTCATCCGCAGCATTATCGAGATCATCTCCGGCGCCGGCGCCGGTTTTATGGATTCGTTCGCCGGACTGGTATTCCTCCTGTTGATCGGTAAATTATTCGAACGCAAAACCTACGACACCCTCTCCTTTGAACGCGACTACAAATCCTATTTTCCGGTTTCGGTGACGACCAAGATGGATAACGGCGAAGCAACGATCCCGCTTGAAAAACTAAATATCAAAGACCGTATCATTGTGCGCAATCACGAGCTCATCCCGGCGGATTCGGTGCTGATGATTCAAAAAGCGTTCATTGATTACAGCTTTGTCACCGGCGAATCGGCGCCGGTCGAAAAGAAAAACGGCGACATCATTTTTGCCGGCGGCAAACAGGTTGGCGGCGCCGTTGAGCTGGAGGTGATCAAGGAGGTCAATCAAAGTTACCTTACGCAGTTGTGGAACGACGAAGCGTTCGCCAAAGATCAGCAGAGCAAAATCACCTCTCTGGCCAATTCCATCAGCAAGTATTTTACCATCATTGTGCTCACCCTCGCCACTTTCTCAGCGATCTATTGGGCGCGAACCAATCTGTCGCTAGCGTTGAACGCTTTTACCGCCGTGCTCATTGTCGCTTGCCCGTGTGCTCTGGCATTGTCCACGCCGTTCACGCTCGGCAATACCATGCGCATCTTTGGTCGGCAGAAATTTTATCTCAAAAACACGGCGGTGATTGAGGGCTTG
>CAYSNA010000025.1:0-15959 GCA_964432185.1 uncultured Cytophagia bacterium | reverse complement strand
CATCTTTGGTCGGCAGAAATTTTATCTCAAAAACACGGCGGTGATTGAGGGCTTGTCAAAAATCACCTCGGTGGTGTTTGACAAGACGGGGACGATTACTCGGTCGAATAAAGCCAAGATCGAGTATAAATCGGGACGAGATCGTACCGGATATTCATCCGGCACGCAACAAGCCGAGGGACGTATGTCCCGCATGACCGTTCCGTCCGGCATGGATATGCCGGACGATCTGGAGTTCAAGTCATCGCGAGGGAGCGACAGTGACCGTGGCGATCTCCAGAAAAAGACTGATGACTCTGACATGAGATTGCCGCGCGACTCCCAAACAACGGGATTCGCTCGCAATGGCCTGGAGGTGATGGAATCATCTTGCATCTACAGCCTCGTCCGCCAGTCCAATCATCCGCTCAGCCAACAGATTGCCGCGCATCTCGAAGGCGCTGACGAAAAGACAGTTGATGATTTTATCGAATATCCCGGACAGGGCATCAAGGGTTGGATCGATGGGCAGGAAATCAAAATTGGCTCTCATGATTTTGTATTGCCAACCGAGCAGCCGCTCAGCGAAACCACCACGGTTCACATCAGCATTAATACAACATATCTCGGCTATTTTCAGATCAGCAATGATTATCGTCCGGGATTGGCCGAGATCATCAATACATTAAAAACTCGTTTCAAAATTAAATTGATCACCGGTGACGGCGAAAATGAGAAAGCCAATCTGCTCAAGTATTTTAGCAATGAAGAAGACCTGCGTTTCCGCCAAATGCCGGCGGATAAACTAAGGTTCATCAAAGAACAACAGACTCGAAAAGAACGCGTGCTGATGATTGGCGACGGCTTGAACGACGCCGGCGCGTTAAAACAGAGCGACATTGGCATTTCCATTTCCGAGGACATTAACACCTTTTCGCCGGCCAGCGATGCGATTCTTGACGCGTCGCAATTTCATCGATTGACCGATTTCATCGATTTTTCCAAAACCAGTATGCGCATCATCATCGCCAGTTTCGGTATTTCGTTTTTGTACAATTTCATCGGCCTGGCTTTTGCGATGAGCGGCACCCTCTCCCCGCTCATCGCGGCGATTCTGATGCCGGCCAGTTCCATCACCGTGGTGGTGTTTACCACCGGCATGACCACCCTGCTGGCGAAACGAAAAGGATTATGGACATGAGCGCGATTATATTTCTCATCTCCGCCAGCCTGGTCGTAGCCATTGGCTTTTTGATCGCCTTTTTATGGGCCGTCAAAAGCGGCCAGTTTGAAGACCGCTACACCCCGGCCATTCGCATGTTGTTTGATGAAAAGAAACCGAAAGCTGATGAGGACAAAGAAAGCTAATTTATTAGCCGACAGCTTATAGCCTACAGCTCGTAGCTTTAAGCTCTAAGCCATAGGCTGTAAGCTGAAAAACAAAACTCGAAATTAAAATAAACACATATACAAACCAAGGAGCACACGTATGGCAAACGTTGAACAATTCAGTTACGACAACAAGATCGTAAGGAATTTTGCCTACGCCACCATGATCTGGGGAGCCGTCGGTATGCTTGTCGGCTTGCTGATCGCCTTTCAAATTTTTCTGCCCAAGCTGAATTTCGGCATCTCCTTCCTGACGTTCAGCCGCATTCGCCCACTGCATACGAACGGCGTCATTTTCGCGTTCGTCGGTAACGGCATTTTTATGGGCGTCTATTACTCGATGCAGCGCCTGCTGAAAACGCGCATGTTCAGCGATCTGCTCAGCAAACTGCATTTTTGGGGATGGCAGCTCATCATCGTCTCGGCCGTCGTGTCGATTGCGGCAGGTTTCACCCTGAGTAAAGAATACGCCGAACTCGAATGGCCGATCGATATTCTCATTGCTGTGGTCTGGGTTATTTTTGGCATCAACATGATTGGCACAATCATCAAACGGCGCGAACGTTACATGTACGTCGCCATCTGGTTTTATATCGCCACATTTTTTACGGTGGCGATTTTGCACATTGTCAATTCGATCGAGTTGCCGGTTTCATTTTTAAAAAGTTACCCGATCTATGCGGGCGTTCAGGATGCCCTCGTGCAGTGGTGGTACGGTCATAACGCCGTAGCGTTTTTCCTCACCACACCGTATCTCGGACTCATGTACTACTTTTTGCCAAAAGCGGCAAATCGCCCGATTTACTCCTACCGTTTGTCCATCGTGCACTTTTGGGCGCTGATTTTCATTTACATTTGGGCGGGGCCGCATCACTTGTTATTTACAGCGCTGCCGGAATGGGCGCAATCACTCGGCACAGTATTTTCCATCATGCTCATCGCGCCCTCCTGGGGCGGTATGTTGAATGGCCTGCTCACCCTGCGCGGCGCCTGGGACCGCGTGCGTGAAGATCCCATCCTCAAATTTATGGTTGTTGCCGTGACCGCGTACGGCATGGCAACATTTGAAGGCCCGATGCTGTCGATTAAATCCGTCAACGCGCTGTCGCATTACACGGACTGGACCATCGCGCACGTTCATATCGGCGCGCTGGGCTGGAACGGCCTGCTGACGTTTGGCATTTTGTACTGGCTCATCCCCAGACTGTTCAATACCAAACTGTATTCCGTAAAACTGGCAAACGCCCATTTCTGGATTGCCACCCTCGGCATGATTTTTTATGCCATTCCCATGTACTGGGCCGGCGTTGCTCAAAGCCTCATGTGGAAAGAATTCACCGCGGACGGTTTCCTCAAATATCCCTTGTTCCTTGAAACCGTTTTGCAGATTGTGTCCATGTACCTCATCCGCGCGCTGGGCGGATTGCTCTATTTTACCGGTATTTTCCTGATGTTCTACAATATGCAGAAAACCATCAAGAGCGGTAAACTGGTCGCAGAAGAAGCCGCCGAAGCGCCGGCGCTTGAATTGTTGCCCAAGGATTATAAAGAAAAAGGCCATTGGCACCGCTGGATCGAACGTCGTCCGGTGCAGTTTATCCTGGCATCGGTCGTGCTGGTGCTCATTGGCGGATTGGTGGAGATTATTCCGACCTTCCTCATTCGCTCCAACATCCCGACCATCGCCAGCGTCAAGCCCTACACGCCGCTTGAACTTGAGGGTCGTGATTTGTACGTGCGCGAAGGCTGTTACGTCTGCCACTCGCAGATGATTCGGCCGTTCCGTTCCGAAACCGAACGATACGGCGAATATTCCAAAGCCGGTGAGTTTGTTTACGATCATCCGTTCCAATGGGGATCAAAACGCACCGGTCCCGATTTGCACCGCGTTGGCGGCAAATACCCGGATGCCTGGCATTTCAATCACATGCTCGATCCGACAAGTATGTCGCCCGGTTCGCTCATGCCGATGTATCCGTGGTTGATCGAGAATGACCTCAAGACAAAATTGACGGCGCGAAAAATCCGCGCCATGCAGAAACTCGGCGTGCCCTATCCTGAAGGCTATGATGAACAGGCGCTGGCGGACCTGGAAACCCAGGCGAAAAAGATATCAGCCGGACTGGAAGAAGGCGGTATCATCGTGGACTGGAACAAGGAAATTGTCGCGCTCATCGCGTACCTGCAGCGTCTCGGCACGGATATCAGCACTGCTCCGGAAACACCGGACAGTGAAACGGCAGAAGCGGCACCGCAAGATGTTGCGGCGACGGAAATCCGTCAATAAAAAAGAGTCATTGCGAGCGAACGGCGTGAGCGCGGCAATCTCCTGAAAAAGAAATTGCAGATCGCCACAGTCGCTCCGCTGCTTCGCGATGACTAGTTGAGTAAAAATATGATCAGAGATATTTTACAGTCCATACCAGGCATCGAGATTTTTCCGGTCATCGGCCTGATACTTTTTGTGCTCGTATTTGCCGGCGTGATTTTCTGGACTTTTTTCAAAATGTCAAAAAGCCACGCGGAAGAAATGGGCAGACTCCCATTAGAGTGATTGAATAGACTTGTTCAATTGATGGAGATTAAAATATGGCAAAGAAAAAAGATGTTTTATTGAACCATGACTATGACGGCATTCAAGAGCTGGATAACGATTTGCCGTCCTGGTGGTTATGGTTGTTTTATTTTTCAATATTTTTTGCGTCGGTTTATCTGCTGCATTTTCATGTGCTCGGCACCGGCAAATCGGCCGTTGCCAAATATGAGCAATCCATGAATCCAAATTGGACGGAGCCGGCTGAGGACACGCATGGTTTGGGTCTGCGCTATCACTCGCCCTATTATGATAAAAAAGTTGAAGTGACGCCGCGCGTGAAAAAGCAGTTCGCGCAGTACATTGGCCCGGAGATTGGTTTTAGCGAACTGGTCAAGGAAGCTATGGCGCGCGCCGATGCCGACGGTCTGGCCAAACTGCAAGCCGCATTTCCGGATTTGTACGCGGATTTGACGCAGCACGGCGGTCCCATCACGCCAAAAGCGGCGGCTGCGCCGACGATCCCGGTCGAGGATAAAGATTACGAACGTTTAGCCGATGAAACGTCGCTTGCGATGGGAAAAGATATTTATGTGAAAAACTGCGCCACCTGCCACGGCCAGGGCGGCGAAGGCGGCGTCGGCCCCAATATCACGGATGATTATTGGATCCACGGCGCCGGTATGAACAACATGGTTGCGATCATTAAAAACGGCGTACCGGCCAAAGGCATGATTTCCTGGCGGCCGATTTTGAACGAACGCCAGATACAGGAAGTCGCTTCGTATATGATGTCGCTTCACGGCACCAATCCACCGAATCCGAAAAAACCGCAGGGTGAAGTGGTGGATAAAAGCGAGTATATGAATTAATATCAAATTATCGCGCCAAGACGCCAAGGCGCAAAACAAACCCACATCTTGGCGGCTTTGCGTTTTGGCGCGAATTTATTTCTTATTCTCATTAAATCTGAAAAAGACGTTACAGAGAAGAACCACATGGACAACAACGAAAACCAATCCTTCCGCGATAAAATAGCCACTGTGAACAAGGAAGGCGGGCGGCAGTGGATTTATCCGAAAAAACCGTCAGGAAAATTTTATCGCTGGCGCACGTTCGTTAGCTGGATTTTGCTGGCTTTCTTTTTTGCCGGACCGTTTTTGCGGATTCATGGTCGCCCCCTGCTGCAACTGGATGTGCTCGGCCGAAAATTCATCATTTTTGGCGTCGGCTTTTTTCCGCAGGATTTCCATCTGTTTGTGCTGCTCTCCATTTCGCTGATCATTTTTATCGTCCTTTTTACCGTGGCGTTTGGGCGGATATTTTGCGGCTGGGCCTGTCCGCAAACTATTTTTATGGAGATGGTCTTTCGTAAAATTGAATATCTCATTGAAGGTGATGCCAACAAACAGCGTGCGCTGAATAACGCTCCCATGTCGCCGGAAAAATTCTTCAAAAAGGCGATGAAACACATCATCTTTTACGGCATCTCTTTTCTCATCGGCAACACCTTTTTGGCCTACATCATTGGCAGCGAGCGGTTGATGCAAATTATCACCGATCCGCCCTCCCAACATATCGTCGGTCTCACAATCATGATCATTTTCAGCTTTGTGTTTTACGGCGTGTTCGCCTTTATGCGCGAACAGGTGTGCATGCTGGTCTGTCCGTACGGGCGGCTGCAAGGCGTGATGCTGGATAAAAACTCTATTGTCATCAGTTATGATTTCAAACGCGGCGAAAAACGCGGCAAATTAAGTCAGCGCAAAGATAATCCCGATCAGGGCCATTGTGTGGAGTGCCGCATGTGCGTGGCGGTCTGCCCCACTGGAATCGATATTCGCAACGGCACCCAGCTTGAATGCGTCAACTGCACCGCTTGTATTGACGCCTGTAATTCGATGATGGACAAAGTCGGGTTCCCGCGCGGTTTGATCAAATATGCATCATACAATATGATAGAAGCCGGACAGAAATTCCGTTTGTCACCGCGAATCATCGGGTACTCGACGGTGTTGCTGCTCGTGGTGTCGCTGTTTTCCGTTTTGGCGGCCACCCGCAAGCCGGTGGAAACAACAATCTTGCGTACACCGGGCGTGATGTTCCAGAAAACCGATGATGGCAAAATCATGAACTTGTACAACATTAAAGTCGTGAATAAAACTTTTGAAAAGCGTGATATTTCGCTGTCCCTGGAATCTCCAGCCGGCGAGTTGGAGATGGTTGGCGGCATCATGCATGTTCCGGAGGGTGATGTCGGACAATCGGCATTTTTTGTTCGAATTCCCGAGCAGGATATTAAAACCAACAAGACCACGGCCGTCATCGAGGTGTATTCCGACGAGGAATTGATTGATAAAATCGAGACGTCGTTCCTCGGGCCGGTTTATCGAGAAGAATAAACCTCGCGCCAAGCCGCAGAGTCGCAAAGGGAAATATTTATTTTTTCATCTTGGCGGCTTTGCGCGAGATAATGTCAAGTCATAACATCGAGTTCTCTAAATGAAAACCAAACTCAATTGGGGCTGGGGCATCGCTCTGGTGTACATCTTTTTTGCTCTTGTCACACTGTCCTTTGTCATCTTTACGCGTTTCCACAAAATGGATCTGGTGACCAAAGATTACTACGAAGAAGAGCTAAAATACGAAGAACAGATCAATCGCCAAAAACGCACGCACGCTCTGGCAAACGGGCTGGAATGGGAATTTGCCCGCGCCGCCAACACCGTCATTCTGAAATTTCCGCCAGAACTGCTCGATCAATCCATCACCGGCACCATCATGTTTTTCCGTCCGTCCGATGCGACCCAGGACAACGTTATTCCGATCGCGCTGTCTGAAGAAGGCCATCAACTCGTCAATGTCGCGCAGTTATCAGCCGGCATGTGGCGTATGAAAATATTCTGGAACGTTGGGGAGCAGGAATACTATAACGAAGATATTCTCATCATCGAATAAATGCATTTTTCCGCATCCACTTTTTTATTGAAATTCTCACAAATTCAGTTATCTTATTTGAGTCAATCCGTCAATTTCTCACACCGTAAAGAGTGAAATATGAAAAATCTTTTCATTGTCCTCTTACTTTTCATCTCGCCATTCAGCTTTGCGCAGGACGAAGAGCTGGAGTTGTACGAACCACATCAGCATTCCCTCGGCAGTTTAACGGTCGGCTGGACGCGTTATTTCAACGTCATTGACAGTTATGCCAAGCCATCCGGTTATTCGGTCGGATTGCTGGCGCCGTTAAAAATTCCATCCCTGAATTCGCACATTAAAATCAAAGGCACCTACTTTGATGTGGAAGGCAACAGTATGGCCTCGCTGGTGAATGAACTGCTCATCGGCAAAATCGCGTATGAAGAAGATTATCTGTTTGTCCTGCCGCAATTTGGAATCGGCGCTCGCACTGAAACGATATTGAGCCGGTTTGAGGATCGCTACCTGAACCTCAAACTTTTTCTTGACGCCTCTATCTGGTTCGATTATCACCTCGAAACCGTGTCCACCGGACTTTTGTTCAATTTTGAATATGACATGCCGAGCGATGATCCGGGCCTGGTTTCGGACAGTCGATTTTGTATTTCCTTCATTATTACGAAATGACGGGAGCGGATATGAAAAAAATTATGGTTCTTTTTTTTATACATATGATCACAACAGCGTCTTTTGCGGAAGATATTGGCGCCGTTGCGATCGGCATAAATAATTATCTCAGCCCAAGCTCAGCTTATGACGCCATCGAATCCAGGGGATTGGCCGTCGGTGTGATGGTCCCGGTGAATTTTCAACGACCGGTGCACCTCAAATTAAAAGCAGCCTTTCACAATGTGGATGCGAAAAAAATTGGCGAGTCCGAACCGAGTTATTTGCAATTTTCCAACGAAATTCTTGTCGGCTCAAAATGGATAAAACAGGGCCCCCTTGGCATTCTCCCGCAGATCGGGCTCGGTTTTGTGGCTGAACGTTTTCGAATCGCAAAAGGCGACGGCGGGTCCCATGGCGATTTTTTTATCGATCTCTCCTGCCGTTTCGACGTAGAGCTGCCCGATTTTAATCTCGGCATTCTGATCAACTTTGAACGCGATTTTAATATCGGCTATGGCAGTTTTTTGTCGCCAAACCGGCTGAATGCGGCATTAGTGCTTTCCAGATAACAAGATGAAATCTCGCACCACATTTTAAAGGCATCACGATGTATAATTTTAGCTTTCACAATCCCACAAAAATAATTTTTGGCAAAGGCACAATTGCTGAATTAAAAAACGAGCTGACATCCGATCAGAAAATATTGCTGTTGTATGGCGGCGGATCGATCAAAAAGAATGGCGTTTACGATCAGGTTTTGCAAGCGCTGGCCGGCTATTCGATTGTTGAATTTTCCGGCATTGAAGCCAATCCGCAATATCAAACCTGTTTAAAAGCAGTCGAATTGGCCAAGCAGGAAAAGGTGGACTTTTTGCTGTCCGTTGGCGGCGGTTCGGTTTTGGATGCGACCAAGTTCATCGCCGCAGCGGCCACGTGGGTTGGCGACGAACCATGGGACATGATCGCCCAAAATGTTCCGTTGACAAGCGCCCTGCCGCTCGGCTGCGTGCTGACATTGCCGGCGACGGGATCGGAATCCAATCCCAACGCGGTGATTTCGCGGCAGGAAACCGGCGAGAAACGCGCGCTCATCGATCCGCACGTTTTTCCGGTGTTTTCCATTCTTGATCCGCAAACGACATTTAGCCTGCCGGAACGGCAAATCGCCAACGGCATTGTGGATGCCTATGTTCATGTCATGGAACAGTATCTCACCTACCCGGTAAACTCCCCGGTTCAGGATCGATTTGCCGAGGGACTTTTACAAACGCTCATTGAGGAAGGCCCAAAGGCGCTTGAGAATCCACAGGATTACGACACGCGCGCCAACATCATGTGGGCGGCGACGGTGGCGCTCAACACCTTGATTGGCCGCGGCGTGCCGCAGGATTGGGCGACGCATCAAATCGGCCACGAACTGACGGCCCTGTTTGGCATCGATCATGCGCGTACGTTATCCATCTTTTATCCTGCGGTGCTCACACATCAGAAAATAGCCAAATTGGCCAAGCTCGTACAATACGGTCGCCGCGTCTGGAATTTGACAGGTGATGATGATGCTGTGGCGGATGCGGCTATCCACAAGACAGTTGATTTTTTTCTACGTCTCGGCGTTCCGGTTTCGCTCAAGGATGTACAGCTCAAGCCCGCTGATGTGACGAAAATTTGGCAAGCGCATGCCCAGAGAGGCAGTCGACTGGGCGAACATCAAGCTATCCGATCAGAACAGATAAAAGAGATCGTCGAGCTAGCTGCCTGAACATCGCGAACCTCAAAGGCGTGTCACCCGTTGAGGTTCGATTCCGCCTTTTTCTCCTTTGAAATCTCGCTTCACCTTCTTACCTTTTTTCTGTTTTTCATCAAAAAAAAGGGCGTTTTCATGAACAAACTATTTTCTATCACACTGTTTTGTTGTCTGATCGTTGGAGCGACTATGTGTTCAAAAGATTCCAAAAATGATAATCCCACCGGACCGACGCTGCCCGAGCCAACCGGCGAGGTGAGCATCACAAAAATTGAGTATAATGGGTGGAACGATTCGTACGAGTTGAACAACGGCATGGTCAAAGTCGTTATCGTTCCCGCCATTGGCCGAATTATGCACTATGGCTTTACCGATGGCGACAATATTCTGTGGCACGATCCCTCCTATTACGGCAAGACGCTGCCCTACGGCAAAGCGCTGCCGAATAACGAATGGGCGAATTTTGGCGGCGATAAAGTATGGCCGACGGAACAGAGCCAATTCCCGGTCATTAACGGACATGCGTGGCCGCCGGATCACTGGTTTGATGGCGGCGCGCATCAGGCGGAGGAAATCGTCAATGGCGTCAAAATTACCAGCCAGGTGAGCAAGTACTGCGGCGCTTTCATTGAGCGGGAGATTTCGCTCGATCCGAATAGTTCCGAACTGTTTATCAAGCAGACGATCAAAAAGGTGAGACAAGCTGAAAAAGCTTCGGTGGAGCCGATTGATTTTACCATTTGGAATGTCACGCAGATTCGGCCGCCGCAAATGGCCTTGTTGAATTTAAATCCGAACAGCAGTCTGCCGGGCCGAATTTACACCTGGAGTCAGGAAGCCGCATCCAACGTATCAACATCCGGCGATGTGGCGGCTTTTGTGCCCGGCCCCAACTCCCAAAAAGTGGGCGCGGATTCGGACCACTGGCTCGGCGCCATTGTTGACGATGTCGTCATTGGCGAATTTTTCCGCCTGCAAGCCGGAACATATCCGGATGGCGGTTTGAGCGCGGAAGTCTATACCGAACCGCGCTATACGGAACTGGAACTGCTCAGCCCCTTTGCGACGCTTGATCTTGGTCAAACCACGCAATTTGATATGTCCTGGCGTCTGAATAAACTGCCAAGCTCGGCTAAAAACGCATCGCAAAAACGCAGCGCGGCTGTTGAGTGGCTCAATTCATTTGTTCAATAAAAAAGGTGATCACATAACACCCGGAGCTCAAGGCGAATCATGAAAATCGGAAAATACTCGATGGGAACCGGTGACCGTTTTGGTCATCAGGGCAAGGCGCAGCTCAGCGCTATTCAAAAAGCAAAACAACAGGGCATGGATATTGTGCCCGTGTGGAATAAATCGTTTCGGGAGCACTCGATCATTCACACCAATCCTGCAGATACACGCGCCGAAGCGGATGCCGCAGTCCAGGCGCTCGGCTGGCAGGGACAATATTTTGTTGATGCGGATCACGTCAGTTTGAAAATTATCGATCCGTTCATTCCGGTGAGTGATTTTTTCACGCTTGATGTGGCGGACTTTATCGGCGAAAAAGCGGCAGACGATAACATCGCCTCGTTTGTTAATCGCAATAAAAAATATATTGGCGAGCTGGTAATTCCTCACATTGAAGACGCGTTTCATATCACTGAGGATTTGATTCGCGCGATTGGTGAAAAATATCTATTTGCCGTTGAAGAGGCTGCGCGAATTTATCGGCATATCGTCACACAAAAAGGCGCGGATAATTTCGTCACCGAAGTGTCAATGGATGAAACCGATGAACCGCAAACGCCGGTAGAGATGTTTTTTATTCTGGCCGCCATCGCGCAACGCGGCATTCCGGCGCAAACCATTGCTCCCAAATTCACCGGCCGCTTTAACAAGGGCGTGGATTACGTCGGCGATCTCGGCCAATTCAGCACAGAGTTTGAGCAGGACGTGGCAGTCATTCAATATGCCATCAAAGAATTTTCATTGCCGGACAATCTCAAACTCAGCGTGCATTCCGGCAGCGACAAATTTTCAATTTATGGGCCGATTCGCAAGACCATCAAAAAGTTTGATGCGGGACTGCACATCAAAACAGCCGGTACCACGTGGCTGGAAGAATTAATCGGTCTGGCGCTTGCCGGCGGTGACGGTCTGGGGATCGCCAAAGAGATTTATCGTAAAGCATTTGATCGCTACGATGAACTGGCGAAACCCTATGCGACCGTCATTGATATCGATGAATCCGCTCTCCCCTCTCCGGACGAAGTTGATGCCTGGAGCGGCGAACAGTACGCCGATACCCTGCGGCACGATCAAAGCAACGACAGCTATAACTTGAATTTTCGCCAGTTGCTGCACGTCGGCTACAAAGTCGCAGCCGAAATGGGTGACCGTTATCTCGAAGCGTTGGTCCAGTATGAAAGCATTGTGTCGGAGAATGTATCGTACAACATCTATGAGCGACACGTAAAACCGTTGTTCATCGGACAAATATATTCTTCAGAGGCGGGATAACCTCCCGCCGCTTTTCCTCTCCACAGAAAAAATTACAACTCGTCGCAAAAATATCTTGCAATAAATCAATAGAATCTTTAGTATCTCACGTGTGAGGCTGCACATTCATCCAACCTGTCTTTTGATTGAATCAAAAAATGCAACTTTACATGAACCGAATTTTCTCCACACCAAAGCCCGATGATTACCCTCAAAATAGCGTGAGGTCATACTATTTCTAAATTACTACACATACAGATTCACCAAAACGTTGCCCGTCGCATCCTCAATCCATCTCAAAAAACGATATTGATTCTGGATGACTCGCAATTTTTTCACATAAAAACTAAAGGATAAAAAGAACAAGGATATTAGTGATAGCACACACAAACAACAACGATTGTATTCATGTTTGAAAGAAATCATATTCCTTATAAAAACAACCAAGGTGACGCTGTGTCTTTGAATGAGCTCGTCAGATTAAAAATCAATAGACCACAATGAAATTATCATCTAACAACAAGACACATTTTAACGCTATCGTTATATTGGCGCACTCGATGTGACACTAAGCAAGGATGTATTTTGCCCACACTTTACAAGGAGAAAAGAGATGCATAAACCGCTAACAGCCCTCCTGCTTTTCCTGTTTTTCTGTCTGATGCTGACCACCACAGCAACGGCGCAGACCACAGGAAAAATTGCAGGTGTTGTTCTTGATGATCAAACCGGTGAACCGCTCATTGGCGCCAACATTACCGTGGTGAACACGAATATGGGCGCGGCCGCCGGTCCGGACGGATCATTTTTTATCATCAATGTGCCGCCCGGAACCTATACGATCCGGGTGCAGATGATGGGGTACGAAGCGCTCGTGCTCGAAGAAGCGCGCGTTTCCGTCAACCGTACGCTGGATGTGACAGCGCGATTAAAAGCGACGGTCATTGAAGGCGCCGAGGTTGTGGTGACGGCGGAAAAAATTCAGGTCAAAAAGGATCAAACGAGCTCGGTGCGAAACGTCTCCTCCGATGAAATGCAGCTTTTACCGGTCGAGAGTCTCGGCCAGGTGGTGAACATGCAGGCCGGTGTGGTCGCTGGACACTTTCGCGGCGGTCGTAACACCGAGGTGACCTATATGATTGACGGCATGCAGGTGGATAATAATTTTTACGGCACCTACAGCGGCGTCAGTGTGGAAACCGAGGCGGTGCAGGATCTTGAGGTGATAACCGGTACGTTCAATGCCGAGTACGGCCGCGCCATGAGCGGCATCGTCAATGCGGTGACCAAGGAGGGCGGCAATCAGTTTCACGGCTCGGCTTCCGGGAGCCTCGCCAATTACGTGACCGGCAATACCAATGTTTTTCCGGGGCTGGATGCCGCATCGAGTCTCAACATGAGCCAGGATTATAAAATTCAGCTTGAGGGACCGCTGTTGAAAGACCGGTTGACATTTTTCCTGAACTATCGCCAGCAGAATTTAAACGGCCATCTTAACGGCATCCATCGGTTTAATCCCTGGGATTACAATTTTTACCCATCAGAAAATCCCCAAGAATGGCACACCGAGGCCACCGGCACGGGTGATTATGTGTCGATGGATAATGATATTTATCACAACTTTACCGGCAAGCTGGCGTTGCGGGCAACGGACAATATCAAAACCTCAATCATGTACACGCTAAACGACAGCAAAAACAGTAATTATGATTTTTACAACAAGTACAATCCAACCGCGCTGCGCAATAGTTATGGGCATTCCAATTACGTTGCCTTTTCTCTCAACCACATGATCACCCCCGCCCTGTTCTATGATTTAAAGCTCTCCTATTTGAACAATGAGGGTGAGAGTTACGTGTACGATGATCCGCTGGATTCGCGGTACGTGCATCCGAAATACGTCGGCACCGGCACCACCGGTTTTGCCACCGGCGGCAACGGCTCGCCCGGAAAAAGTATGGACACGTTCAACGACGCCTCCGCCAAATTTGATTTGTACTGGCAGGCCAACAAAAATCACAGCTTAAAAACCGGCGTTTTGTATATCGATCATGAAGTCGATCGCGACCGTGTGGACGTGCGCAACAGATATAGCGGACTGGATTATGAAAACGACACGATCACCGATTCGGAAACCGGTAAAATTTCCTACCCGTTCTACGAGCTGGAAGTCCAGCCATTTTTCGAAGGACGGACGATGGACATCTACAACGTCACACCGCACGAGTTTTCCGCCTACCTTCAGGACAAAATGGAATTTCAGGAAATGGTCATCAATGTGGGTGTGCGTTACGATTATTTTAATTCGGATCAGGTGTATCCGTCGGATCGCCGCAATCCGGCCAACCAACTGACGCTGCCGGACAGCATGATGTCCGTTTACGAAAATGCGCCGGCGCAAACGCAGCTCAGCCCGCGGTTTGGTCTGGCGTATCAGTTGAGTGATCAGGCCGTGCTGCACATCAGCTATGGCCACTTTTTCCAGATGCCGCCCATGTACGCCCTGTATGCGAATAATATTTTCCGCGTGCCGACCAACGATTACGGCACGACCATGGGCAACACGCTGCTGAAACCGCAGAAAACCATTCAGTATGAAATTGGTATTTGGCAGGAACTGATCCCGGGCATGGGCTTGGAACTGGCGCTTTATTATCGTGATATTTACGATCTTCTCAGCACTCAAATTATCTCCACCTACAATCAAATCGAATACGGCCTCTATACCAACAAGGATTACGGCAACGCCCGCGGCTTGGAAGTCAAATGGGATTATGCTTTTGGCAAGTTCTTCGCCGGCTTGAATTACACGCTCGCCTACACGCGCGGCAATGCCGACAATCCGACGCAAACCTTCACTCGCGCCGGCAACAGCATGGATCCGATCACCCGGCTCATTCCCATGTCGTGGGATCAGCGCCAGACCTTTAACGCCACGGCTCGTTATGCCGCGCAAAAATGGGGCGCCACGTTGATGGGTTATTACAACTCGGGCACGCCGTATACCTATGCGCCGCTGGAAATCAGCCCGCTGTCGCTCATCAACCTGTACGAAAATAATGCCTACAAACCGGCAGGCTACACGTTTGACTTGTCGAGTTATTACAACATCCCGATCGGCAAAAACATCAAAGGCCAAATCACCCTGAATGTCTACAACCTGTTTGACCGCAAAAATGCCGTGTGGGTCTACAGCGATACCGGTCAACCGTACACGACCATCATCCACGAATCCGAGCGTCAAAGCCATCGCAGCGATTTTAACGATTATGAGGACCGGGTGAAAAATCCGACTATGTTCTCATCGCCACGACAGGTCAAAATCGGATTTGGCATTCTGTTCTAATTCGGCACGACAAAGAATTTTATCAGGAGATCAAGAATGAAGAATTTACTCGGTATACTTTTAATCCTTGCGCTGGGGAGCACAGTCGCCCTCAGCCAGGGTAAAATTTACGAGGGGCCCGACGATCCTGCCGGTGATATTTCCGAGGAACGTGCCGGTTATATGAACGGCAACCGCGTCATGCTCTATTTTGAAAACAACACCCAGTTGGCCGATTACCCGCGCATCAACACCTCCAAGTGGCCGAACGATTATACCGGCACGCGCATGCTGGACAATGTGTCGGTCCTCATTGGCGGTGAAATTTATTTGCTGGAAGACACGCTGTCCATCACTGACCCGGTAATGGTCGATCAACTTTCGGCCCAAGGTGAGATTGATACCTTGTTCTATATCCAATCCACCGGTTTTGCCGCAGCCAATATGGACAGAAATTACGACGGCACCGTCGAATGGGGCTTTTATCCGGTGCCCGGTTATATGAATCCGTTGCAGGATTATCCGGCCATGAGCAACAAGGCCGATTCCTGGCCGACGCAGGGCTGGCCGTCCGCGGGGCGCGATGTCAAGTGGCCCGGCGAATGGAACGGACGGTTTGGCCGCGGCATCAAATATGCCGATCTGGAAACCTATTTTGTCGCCAATGACGCGCAGGATATGGAATACATCATCCGCCGCAATGATCCGGAAGAGCGCCTGATCACGGAAGGCCCGCGCTATCTGCCGCGCCCCGGCGTCAATGTTGGCGACATTAATCCCAACGTCACCATTCAGCGCGGTTATCCGTGGGGTGGTTTGGGATTGCGCGTGGCGGTTCGCGGCTTTCAGTGGAACAATCCCGAAGCCAAGGACATCATATTTTGGGAATACAACATTTCCAACATTTCTGACTTTGA
>CAYSNA010000024.1:0-23606 GCA_964432185.1 uncultured Cytophagia bacterium | reverse complement strand
AACATCTTGTTTTTTGGAGATCGCTTCGTCGCTCCGCTCATCGCGATGACTTGTAGTCTAACTTTTTACGAGCTGATCTTAAATAAGACTGTTAAATAATTGCAGCACACAAAAGTGTGCTGCAATTTTATTCTCATTGTTTCATGTTTAAATCAAGCTGCTTTCTTGAATTCGATTTTTAATTCGTTTTCAAGTTCTTCTACAAGCTCGGCCATCAGCGTCTTTACCGAGACGATCTTTTTAATCCGAAAAGCATTTGCGCCGCTGAAAATCAATCCTTCGTCCACATGTCCCAGATAAGAGTTATACAGCGCATCGGCGATACAATAATTTGAGGCTTTCATTTTACAGGCGGAAAGACAGCGATAATTGCACCTTACATTCTGCTTGCCATTTTTTTCGAGATTTCGCAAAAAATCGTTATAAATGGCTCTCCCCGGCAAGCCCACCGGACTTTTAATAAAAACGATATCTTTTTCTTCGGCATCCAGATACGCCTGTTTAAACTCGGGTGAGACGCTGCATTCGTCGGTGCAGACAAAGCGCGTACCCATCTGCACGCCGGAGGCGCCGAGCGATAGCAAGCGGGCTATATCTTTTCCATTATAAACGCCACCGCCGGCAATTACTGGTATTTTATGACCATATTTATCTTCATATGGCTTGACCGCTTCCAGCACATCAGGCAACAACAGCTCAAGAGCATAGTCATCGATATGTTCCAATTGATCAAGCGAAAAGCCGAGATGACCACCGGCCAAGGGCCCTTCCAAAACGATCCCGGCGGCTGTTGTGCCGAAGCGTTTATCCCATGCACGCAGAATCAGTCCGGCTGCTCTGCCGGAGCTGACAATCGGCACCAAATTTATTGACGGATCATGGACAATCCCGGGCAGACTGAGCGGCAGACCGGCGCCGACAACGATTGTTCGTATGCCTTCTTCCGCGGCCGTTGAAATCAAATCCTCAGCATTACTGAGAACACTCATCACATTAATAGCCAGATGGCCTGATGTTTGGCTTTTTGCCTTGCGGATTTCGAGTCGCAGCGCCTCACGCGATTGCTCTTCATAGTCATGGCGAGTTGCGTTGATATCGCCGAGGCCGACACTGGCAATTGTTCCAACGCCGCCTTCATTGGCCACGGCAGCGCTTAGCGAAGCCAGTGACACTCGAACCCCCATTCCACCCTGAACGATCGGCACATCCGAAACCATGTCGCCAATCTGAAGTTTTGGTATGACCATCTTGTACTCCTGAATCTAAAAATCATTGTCGCCGCCTTCAGCTTTTATGGACATGGATAGAAACTGAGGGATATTTGTTCAGCAACATACACATTAAATGTAGCTGGTAAAAGTAAAAGAAATGTAATAGCTGGAGTGAGATTTTTCGACTGCACGAATAAAACGTCTCTTGTCTAATTTCAAAAATAGCCTAAATTAGTTTAACAAACGAAAGGACCACCCATGACTCCATCTACAACTCGACGAGATTTTATAAAAACAACCGGTCTGGCCGGAGCCGCACTGGCCGCCGCATCACCCGTTCAACTATCGGCACAAAATGAACTGACGATTGGCGAGGTTATTAATACCATCATCAAATACATGACGGGGCAGCCGTTGGAAAATACGGTGGATGTGATCAAGCAGGGAGATCCGGCACAGCCCGTGAAAGGTATAACGCTAACTTTTTTAGGAACTCTGGATATTCTGCAGCAGGCTGTAAAAAACGGCCATAATTTTATCATTTCGCACGAACCGATTTTTTACGAACACCTCGATAAGACGGACTGGCTGCAGGACCACCAGGTCTATCAAACCAAGCGGGATTTTATCGAGGAGCACAATCTCGTTATTTGGCGTTGTCATGATTACATCCACAGGATGAAACCGGACGGCATTATTGAGGGCATGGTGAAAGCGTTTGATTGGGCGTCGTATCGGGATGAAAAAAGTCCGATTCTTTTCAACTTGCCGCAAACCACTGTAGCCGGTGTCGTTGCTCAGATCAAAGAAAAGTTCAATGTGCCACTGGTCAGGCTGGTTGGTGATGCGGAGATGCTCTGTTCAAAAGTTGCCCTGATGGTCGGCGCGCCCGGCGGCGTTGCGCAAATGAATGTCATGCGCGATCTCGATCCCGACGTGCTGATTTGCGGTGAAATTTCCGAATGGATGACAAACATCTATTTTCAAGACGCCGTGACGATGGGGCAGCACAAAGCGCTGATTGTCATGGGCCATCAACCCAGCGAAGAAGCCGGCATGCTGTGGATGGCCGAGTGGCTCAAAGCGTTCTTTCCAAGACTGGATATAACCCATGAGCCGTCCGGATTGGGTTACTCGTATCTTTAAAGCGAGAGTGTGGCGGGAAAATTCGCTTGACTTTTTGGCGGAAAAGTGATAATCTTTTTCATTAAAATAAACCATCAAAATGAATGCTTTCGTTGCCAAACTTGATTATGGTTAGGATTGCGTGAACAATTCATTTCTACCAGTCAAATTGCGCTCGGAGTTTAACAACCGGACATAATCAATTTAATAACTTAAATATGGGAGAAGGCTATGCGCAGCACATTTTTTTTGATGATCGTACTTGTATTTTCTTTACTCATCACATGTAGTAAAGATAGCGACAAGACGCCAACCGATCCGGGAACTGATCCGGGAGGCAATAACGGCGGCGGTACGATCACGTCCTTTGTTTTGGGTGATGCTAACATTTTCACCGAATTACCGGATTTGGTCACAGTGATGTTCAAGGTGACGGACCTGGGCGGCAAAGGCGCCGACTTTTTGACGATTGATCGTTTCCAGATTACGGAAGAAGGCAAACGCCTGAACAACACGGACGTTTCGGCGTATGTTCTGAAAAAGTCCGATTTAAATTATACCATCAGAACCAAAATCTTGATCGATAACGATGCGGGCACCGATCTCGCCACGCTGAAAAAAGGCGCGTTGGAACTCATCCAGAACATGGATTCGCAGCAAGAATTTGCCGTTTACGCGTTCGCCGAAAATCTGGTGCTGGCCAGCGATTATACCAGCGATGCCAACGCCCTGACCGCCGCAATTAACGGCATTCAGGAAGCCGGCGAATCCTGTAATTTGTATGACGCCATTATGAAGGCCAAACGCGACCGCGACGAATACACCATGGGCGGCGTCACACAATATACCTATGCGATTTTTACCGACAGTAATGATGAGGTCGGTACAATTCAGCAAGATGCGATTGGCCCGCTCACATCGTTAGTCAAGATTTATACTGTAGGTTACGGCTCGGTCAATGGCGATCTGCTCGATGATATTGGCGTGGCCTACTATAGCGCCGCGGATGAAACGGCCATGGTTAAGGCCGCCGGCGACATGCAGACGGAAATCATCAAATACGCCAACAGCCTGTACCGGCTCAGCTACCGCTCCAGCCTGCGAAACGGCAGCGGCCACGAGCTCGAAATCACCGTCTCCGGCAACACTAACACCGCCAATTCAGCCGTATTAAAAGGGACTTTTGCCAGCTCGCCTTTTGTGGATGTCGATGCCGGTTTGTACGTCAACTGGTCATATTCCAATCCGGAAGGTATTGAACTCGTTATGGTGCGATTCGGCACCAGCCGAGTTGTCAAATTGCTCTCCATGGGCGGCGCAAAACAGCCGAACTTTGTCGCATCTTCGGCCAATCCCAATGTGGCGGGCGTTGCTGTTGGCGCCGGAGGATTGCTCACCATTACCGCCAAAGGATCCGACGGCGATTCGACGGTTGTCAATATTCAGGATGTCGCCAACCAGTTATCAAAAAGCATTACCGTCAAACTGGTATCGTTCATGATGGGTACGATACTGTATGAACGCTGGGAAGGTGTTTCCGGCACAGCCGTCAATGACCTCACAGGCAATCCCCGTTATCCATCCAGTCCGGATGTTACGCTGGAATTGGAAGCATGGCAGGCGCCTGCAGAAATCGGGGATAATTATGGCGCTCGTTTGCGCGGTTATATACATCCGGCGACATCGGGCCTGTACACGTTCTGGACCGCCAGTGATGATGCGTCGAATGTGCTTCTGAGTACGGATGAAAATCCGGCGAACGCCGCACGAATTTGTTACGTATCCGGTTGGACGAATGCCACAGAATGGACGAAAGAAACCAATCAAAAGTCCGCGCCGATTCAACTCGAAGCCGGCAAAGCCTATTACATGGAAAGTCTGTTCAAAGAAGGTTCAGGCGGTGACAATCACAGTGTCGCCTGGCAAATTGAAGGCGGCAAGCGTGAAGTCATCAACAGCGATTTTATCTCGTTCTATCTTGGCGATTAATTAAAAAGTACTCGGCGCCCGGACCACATGTCCGGGCGTTTTTTTATCTCACCACTTTTTCTTCAAATCACGTCAAAATCTCTATCGATTCACGCACATGAGGATGTTGCATGGGTTATTATTTTGCCAAAGAATTTTCCGGCCCGCCGTTTAAACTTTTCGGCACAGCTCATCTTGTTTGTATCGGAATTTTTCTATTATTTGTCGGCTGGCTGCTTTTTCTGCGCCGGCATCAAAACGCCAGATTAAATAATGGATTTCGTATAACGCTCGCGCTGGTATTGATACTACAGGAAATCTCCTATCATCTGTGGCGGTATTTCATTGGCGAGTGGTCCATTGACATCATGCTGCCGCTGCATTTGTGCACGGTTTTTGTCTGGCTCGGCGCATTTATGCTGCTGACGAAAAATCGCTTCATTTACGATTTCGCCTATTTCATCGGCATTGCCGGCGCCTTGCAGGCGTTCCTGACGCCGGATATTTCCGATTACGGTTTTCCGCATTTTCGATTCTTTCACGTCTTTATCTCGCACGGCTCCATCATGCTCGCCCCACTCTATATGACCATTGTGGAAAAATTCCGACCGACATGGAGATCCTTTATCCGAGTATTTCTGTGGATGAATCTGTACATGGTTTTTGTCTTTTTTCTCAACTGGATTATCGGCAGCAACTATATGTTCGTCAACCACAAACCGGACACCGCCAGTTTGCTGGATGTTCTTGGTCCCTGGCCGATTTATATTTTTGCCGCAGAGGGCGTGGCATTTGTGATGTTTTTGCTGTTATATGTACCGTTTGCAATTGGGGATTGGCGGAGAAGAAAATTGGCGTGAGCCTCCTGGCAAGAGGTCAAAACACGATTTATTAAATCTATGAATGTGCACGATTTTATTGTTCGCCATCGTGCACATTCGTTTTTAAAACCTCAAATTGATGTTTGTTTTCACAAGACATACTCCGTGCCATACGGAAACCGCTGTGGGCGCGACAGCAAAGCATTCGCTTCATCGTCGTTGATGAAACGTTCTTTGTCCGGATCCCAGTAGAGTTTGCGCGGCAGTTTCATGGCGACATGACTGATCAAACAGTTGGTGCAGGCGCGGTGTCCGACTTCGGCCGGCGCCACCGGCGGTTTGCGCGTTTTGATGCTGTTGAGCCAGTCACCGTGCTGTTCGTCACTGACGTGCAGATGAATTTCATCCGGGCCAATTTTCGATTCAAGAATTTTGGGATCGCTCGCCTCCAGCGCTTTGGCATTTTCGCCTTTTTTCACCGGATCCGTCGCCGTAACGCTATAATCGCCACGGGTGACAAAGATCCAGCCGTCTTCGCCTTCAAATCGAACGCCGTTAGGAAAATCACCGCTGATCTGCATAACCGTGCCGTTGGCGTATGTGCCTTCGACAAAAAACGGCCCATGCACATCCCACAAGCCGGATGTCGGGAATTCGGCTTTGGCTTCAACTTCCACCAGGCCGGTATATTCCGTGCCGAGGCCCCAGTTTGCCGTATCGAGGTGATGCGCGCCCCAGCCGGTGATCATGCCGGCGCCGAACTGCTCGCAGCGCAGCCAGCCGGGACGCGAGTAATCGTGCTGCGGATGCACGCGATGTTCCGTGTAATAAACATACGGCGTGGAGCCGAGCCACATCTCATAATTCAAATTGTCCGGGATCGGCATCGCCGGCTCGTCCGGTCCGGAAGGATCGCCGGGCAAACCGATTTTGATCGTATGCACCTTGCCGATGCGCCCGTTGCGCACCAGCTCGCACGCGATGCGAAACTGCGGCATGGACCGCTGCTGGCTGCCGATTTGTAAAATACGCCCGGTTCGATGAATGACATCGCTCATCATTCGGCCCTCGGCAATCGTCAGCGAGGCCGGTTTTTGCAGATAGATGTCCTTGCCCGCCAGCGCCGCTTCGATCGCCGGCTGCGCGTGCCAGTGGTCCGGCGTGCTGATGATGACGGCATCGATGTCCTTGTCGGCAATTAACTCTTTATAATCAGCGTACATTTTGACATTGTCGATTTTTTTCTTTTTGTGTTTGGCGTACCACTCCTCGACAAATTGTTTGCCTTCGGCCAAACGTTTTGTGTCCAGATCACTCACCGCAATGACCTGCGCCATATCATATTTCATCGTCTCGGGCAAATCGTGATCGCGCGCAATACGGCCGCAGCCAATTTGTCCGACGGTAATTCTGTTACTCGGCGCATGCTGGCCAAAGACCGAGGACGGCACAATCATTGGCGCGGCCAAAGCCGCAGCGGTGGACTTTATAAAATTTCTTCTCTTCATTTCCACAGTCCTTCTCAATTCAATTCAGGGAAGATCACGGAGGCGGCACAGAGACTCTCACATACTTGGCGAGTTGCAGTGAACCTCTGTGCGCTCCGTGCACGCTATTCGGCCTAAGCGAGCGCTTCCAACATTTTTACGACGTGGTTGTAAAAAACATTAACCGAAGCGATGTGCACACCTTCGTCCGGTGAGTGCGGATATTTAATAGTCGGGCCGACGGAAATCATATCCATGCCGGGGAATTTTTCGCCGATCAAACCACATTCAAGGCCGGCATGAATGGCCATATAGTGAGCCTCTTCACCGGTGACGTCCTTGTAGGTATCCAGCGAAATTTTCAGTACGGGCGAATCGAGGTTCGGCATCCAGCCGGGGTATCCGGGCGGCTGTTCCACAGCGGCACCGGCCAGCCCGGCAATGGCCACCAGTTTATCCAACGTCGCAGCCAGGGCATCCATATTGGAACTGCGGCTGCTGGTGAGGATTTTGTATTTATCCTCCAGGCAATGCAAAGCGGCGACATTGTTCGAGGTCTCAACAAGATCTTCAATTGTTCGGCTCATAGCCAGCGGACCATGCGGCAGGGCAAACAAAAGAGCGAGCAGTTTGGTTTGTGAGTCAGCGGTTAAAACGTGATGTTCCGTTTTATCAATCGGTTCGACAGCAATGTTAATTTTTTGTTCGACCGGTTTAAATTCTGTGCGAATGGCCTCAAGGGCGTTACTCATCCAGGCTTTTAGTTCATCAAGCCTGGCCGAATCGATAACGATCTGCGCAAACGCCTCGCGCGGGATGGCGTTGTGTTTATCACCGCCGCGGAGACAGGCAATTTCTATCGGCATTATTTTAGCAGCCTGATAAATCAGGCGGTTCAGGATTTTAAGCGCATTGCCGCGGCCTTCATGGATGTTGATGCCGGAATGACCGCCGCGCAGACCGAACAGTCTAATGCTTACAGCCTGGTCGCCTTTTGCCGCTGTACGCGTGACCGGCAATTCGAAATTCGTATCGCGGCCGCCGGCACATCCGATGGAAAAAACACCGATTTCTTCGCTGTCCAGGTTGATCATGGTGCGAGCCTTGAGCCAGTCGCTCGAAACGCTCATGGCGCCGTTCAGACCGCGCTCTTCATCCACCGTAAACAATCCTTCCAGCGGGCCGTGGACAACATTGGCATCTTCAAAAATGGCAAGGGTCGTCGCTACGCCGATGCCGTTATCCGCTCCGAGGGTTGTACCGTCGGCTTTCAGCCATTCGCCATCAATTTTTAGCTGAATGGGATCCGTATCAAAATCGAATTCTTTATCGGAATTTTTCTCACACACCATATCCAGATGACTTTGCAGGACAACCGGTTCGGCATGTTCATGTCCCGGAGACGCATTCTTACGCAGGATGACATTGCCGACTTCATCCTGTTCATAATCACAGCCAAGCTTTTGGGCCACAGAGATTACCCATTCCGCCGCCGCGGTTTCGTTGCCGGATGCACGCGGAATTTGTCGCAGCGCATCAAAATATTTCCATAATAATTTGGGCTCAAGGTTGTCGAGAACTGACATGGACACCTCCTGGTTCTTTTCAATTTTCAAAAGAGATTTGAATGAATATACAAGACGAGCAAAAGAATAGCAAGGTTAAAGGCGATGAGTCACATCAAATTATCGATGCCGAATGTCATATTTTCAGGTCTGAAACAGAAAAAATGCGGACAGCCCCGCATCAAGCTGCCCGCATTTCTGTATGAGAAGGAAAGGAAGAAAAATATTTTAACGTTCGATCAGGGAGATGCTGCCGTTGACAGTTTCCAGTTCGATCACCGCGCCGCCGCCGTTAATTTCTCCGCTGACATTTTTCGGGCCCCACTTGCCGCTCACTTCAAGCGGGAAATCCGTATTAATGGAGCCGTTGACCGTGGACGCTTCAACATCGGCCTCAATATCCTCATCCAGCGACAGCTTGATGCTGCCGTTGACCGTGTGCAAAACAATGTCATCCTCAAGGTTATCTGCACTAATGTCGACAAAAATACTGCCGTTTGTCGTATGGGCCTCAACCGAGCCAAGAACCTCTTCCGCCTGGATTTTCCCGTTGGTGGTGGAGAGGGAGGCCTGACCCTGAATGCCGACAATTTCAACTGCACCATTGACGGATGACGCTTCAATATCCATCTCTTCCGGGACTTTGATGGAAAAATTCACCGTCAAATTGGGTCTGCCGCTGCCGGCCACCCAATCCCAAAAGCTGCCGCTCTTGTCGTGCGGCCGGTCCACTTTGATTTCAAGCTCATCACCGCGGTTTCGCACGACGATCTCGACATCGTCCATAAAATCGCGCGCCGCTTTTTTATCACTCGATCGAACTTCTATTTCAGCATAAACATCAACGCTATTTTTTGACCACGTTTCAACAAATATTTTGCCGTTCACGGTCTCAACGGACACCACATCCCCATCAAACTCGTGTTGCTCGTGATATTCCCTGGTAATTGTGCCGCCAAAACAGGCCGACGCCGCAAAAATCATCAGCACCCATGCTATTGTAACATGTTTTTTCATGCTGGATGTACTCCTCTTGTTTGCGTTATTTTATTTACAAAAGCGCTTACGGTTTTTGCCTTTGGATTGTTACATAAAAGATTGATAACGATCAACCTGCAGACACCTGAAACATTTTCCACTTTCATCCCTTTGGAATTTATTCTCAGACATAACTGTTGACATAGATTCGTATAATTGGTAAATTCAGGTCATAATTTTACTTTAGAATAAATAAGAATTTAGTCCAAAGGGATTTGTGTGAACATCAACGAAATTGCTGAACCGGTAAAGGAGTACTTTGAACGATTCGATACCGCTTTTGAAGCCAAGTTTCATTCACAGGTCCCGCTTGTCGATAAAATTGTTCATTACATCGCCGCCAAACGCGGCAAAATGCTTCGTCCGTTGCTGGTCTTTCTCACGGCAAAATTACATGGTGAGCTTGTTGAGAAAACCATGAGCGCCGCGCTGGTGGTAGAGTTGTTCCACACCGCCACGCTGGTGCACGATGACGTCGTCGATCAATCGGATCTGCGGCGCGGCTCCGAAACCGTCAACAATATTTGGGACAACAAAATATCCATCCTCATCGGCGATTTATTATTCTCCAAAACATTGTCCAGCATTGTTGATTTACAGGACACCCACGCCGTCGCTATTTTATCCGCTGCCGCGGAACGCATTACCGAGGGCGAACTGCTGCAAATCGCCTATACGGCCAACTCCAATGTGACCGAAAAAGAGTATTTTGATTTGATCGGCAAAAAGACCGCCGCGTTGTTCAGCGCGTCATGCCAAATGGGCGCGCTCTCCATTCGTGACGATGAAAAAGCGCTGGAGCGCATGTTCGGCTTTGGTGAAAATTACGGCATTGCCTTCCAGATCATGGACGATCTGCTCGACTATCTCGGGGATCAGAATAAACTCGGCAAACCCACCGGCAACGACCTTCGCGAAGGCAAAATCACCCTGCCGCTTATCTTTGCACTAAATAACGCACCGGAAGCCGCACGCAGCGAAATTTTGCGTATAATTGACCGCGGCATCGAGTCCGATTCGGAACTCGATTTTATCGTCGAATTTGTGCAAACGCATGGTGGTGTGGATTACGCCAAAAATCTGGTGGATTCCTATACAAAACAGTCGCTGGACTCTCTATCCTCTTATCCGGATTCGGCCGCGAAAAACAGTTTGATTCAACTTGTGACGTATTCGACAAACCGGGATAAATAAGAGCCCCTGCACTGTCTCGCCCCATCTGCGATAATTATGAAGGAGTCTCACATGCAACCACGTTCTCTCGTTACGGGTGGGGCCGGTTTTTTAGGCTCACATTTGTGCGAATATCTGTTAAAAAAAGGCCATTATGTTATTGCCATGGATAATCTCATCACCGGCAAAGTCGCCAATATTGAGCACTTGCAGGGTGAAAATTTCAAGTTCATCAAACACGATGTGACAGAATATGTTTTCCTCGCCGGCGATATCGATTATATCTGGCATTTTGCCTCACCGGCCAGTCCGCTGGATTATCTGCAGCTCCCCATTCACACGCTCAAGGTTGGCGCTATGGGCACCCACAAAGCGCTCGGTCTGGCCAAGGAGAAAAAAGCAGCATTTTTACTCGCATCTACTTCCGAGGTTTACGGCGATCCGCTGCAGCATCCGCAGGAGGAATCCTATTGGGGCAACGTCAATCCCGTTGGCCCGCGCGGCGTGTACGATGAAGCCAAACGGTTTGCCGAAGCCATGACCATGGCGTATCATCGTTACGAACACGTCAACACGCACATCGTGCGCATTTTTAATACCTACGGTCCGCGCATGCGTCCAAGCGACGGCCGCGCCATTCCCACCTTTATCCCGCAGGCGTTGCGCGGTGAACCAATCACCATTTTTGGCGACGGCTCGCAAACGCGCAGTTTTTGTTATGTGGATGATCTGATCGAAGGCATTTATCGCTTAATGATGTCCGATTATCATGAGCCGGTCAATATTGGCAATCCGCATGAGATGACCATCAAAGAGATGGCCGAAAAAATCATCAAACTGACGGGAAGTAAAAGCGAACTGGTGCAGGAACCGCTGCCGGAAAACGATCCCAAAGTGCGTCAGCCGAACGCGTCGCTCGCCAAACAACTTTTGGATTGGGAGGCGCTGGTGTCGATTGAAGACGGCCTGATGCGCACAATCGACTATTATAAAAAACTGTTCCACACCAAAAAATAAACTCGTGACACGGTGCAAAGCCGCCAAGAACTCGATCGCAAAAATTCGACTTTTTTCGTAACGATCTTGACGGCTTTGCGCGATATTTTTGCAGCACCGGACGATGCACTAATCTTGACAGCTAAATTGAAAAAAGATATCCATAAAATCCTCGTCATTCGCCTGAGTTCCATTGGCGATATCCTGTTGACCTCGCCTTTGCTGCGCGTCCTGAAAAAACGCTTCCCGGAAGCCACGATCGATTTTGTCACCAAAACTCAGTTCGGCGATTTGCTGTCGACGAACCCCGCTCTTCAATCGATTTACACATTGGACACGCGGGGCAAACACGCCGCGCTAAAAAACCTGCGGAACCAGCTCGCGCAGAACGGCTACAATCTGGTTGTTGATGCGCATAACAATTTTCGCAGCTTTTACCTGCGAAAAATTCCCGGGGCCCACATCGTGCGAGTAAAAAAATACAAACTGGCGCGTTTTTTTTTCGTGACCTTTGGCTGGAATTTTTACAAGCAGATTATACCGGTTTATAAACGATATATCGACACGGTTGCTCCGCTTGGCGTTGTTGATGATGAGCTGGGATTAGAATTTTTTCCGCAAGACTCGGTGCAAGCTGAGGTCGATTTACAACTAGCGCGGCGCGGATTCAAGGAAACGACATTCACGATCGCCATCGCGCCGGGGGCAAGTTACGCCACCAAACGCTGGCCGGTCGAACGTTTTGACCGGATTGCCAAAAAATTACAAGAAACCGGTGCGATCCAGTTTTTGCTTCTCGGGGATAAAAACGATACGGCCTTGACAACTATGCTCAAAAAGGAACTTGGAGAAGCAGCCATTGATTGCGCCGGCCAGTTAAGTCTGATGCAATCGGCATGTGCTTTAAACCGTGCCGACCTGTTGCTCACCAATGACACCGGCCTCATGCATCTCGGTACCGCACTGAAGAAACCGGTTGTCGCCATATTCGGTTCAACCGTGCGCGAACTCGGATTTTACCCGTTTGGCGAGCAGTCGATTGTCATCGAAAATGAGAGACTACGCTGCCGACCCTGTTCGCATGTCGGCAAAACATCGTGTCCGAAAAAACATTTCAAATGCATGCTGGATATTTCACCGGATGCCGTGCTGGCGCGTCTCCTGCCGTTGATTGAACAACGATCTCGCACTTGAAAAAGAACATTTAAAATCATATATTTGAGACAAACGTTTTAAAGTCCCCAAAAACCCAGGGGATACCAAGAAAAACTTGGTGTCTTTGTTAAATGAGAATATTGTAATTATTATAAAGGCATTCTATTGCAAGCTCAAGAATTAGCATACAACATCGCCAATCTCATTCTGGAGAAAAAAGGCGAGCAGATCATCATCCAGGATTTGCGCAAGGTCACATCCATGGCCGACTTTTTTGTCATTTGCAGCGTGGATGTGGACGTGCAGGCCAAAGCGATCATGGATCACATCAAAGATGAACTGATTTATCAAAGCATCAAACCGTGGCATACCGAGGGAAATGCGCAGAGCAACTGGATCTTGCTCGACTTTGTCGACGTGGTCGTGCATATTTTCAAAAAAGAGGCGCGAGAATTTTACGGTCTGGAACGGCTTTGGGGTGATGCACAAACAATCGAAATAAAGGACGAGAATGACACCGCAGCAACACATTCAACAGAATCTTAAAAAGGCGCTCGAACAACTCGGATTTGATACCAGCGATCCCAAAATAGTACTTCTCGAAAAACCAAAGCAGGACAACTTTGGCGATGTTGCCACAACCGCGGCGATGACGCTGGCGCGTCTGGCGAAAAAAGCGCCGCGTGCGATCGCGCAGGACATTATTGACCATTTTGAGATCGATCCCTTTTATGTTGAAAAGATAGAGATTGCCGGTCCGGGATTTATCAATTTTTATCTCGCGCCAAGCTGCCTGCAAAAAATGGTGCTTGATATACTGGAGGCCGGCGCCGAATATGGCAAAAGCGATATCGGCAAGGGCGAGCGCGTTCAACTCGAATTTGTCAGCGCCAATCCGACCGGACCGCTGAACGTCGTCAGTGCGCGCGCCGCCAGTGTGGGTGATGTGCTGGCCAATTTAATGAACGCCGCAGGTTACAACGCCCGGCGAGAATATTATGTCAACGATGCCGGGCGGCAAATCCGACTCCTTGGCGAGTCCCTGAGCGCGCGCTACCTCACCGAACTCGGCGACGAAACGCCTGTGCCGGATGACGGCTATCACGGCGACTATTTGCGCGACCTGGCGACAGCCATTGTCGCCGAGGAAGGCGATATTTATAAAGAAACAGATGACAATGAACGAGCAGAGCTCTTTAGCCGCAAAGCGCTGCAGTTTATGCTTGACCGACATAAAAAAAGCATGCAGACCTTTGGCGTACAGTATGATGTCTGGTTCCGCGAAAGCGATTTGCGCCAAACTGACGAACATCTGGCCCTCCTTGAAAAACTTGAGCGCGACGGCTACACCTACAAAGAGGACGATGCCATCTGGTTCAAGTCCAGCGAGTTTGGCGATGAAAAGGACCGCGTGCTGGTCACCGGCGACGGGCGTCCGACCTATTTTCTCGTCGATGTGGCGTATCATCAAAACAAATACTCGCGCGGCTTCGATCGGCTCATCGATTTTTGGGGTCCGGATCATCACGGCTACATCCCGCGCATGAGCGCGGCGTTGCAGGCGCTTGGCCATCCGAAAGATTCGTTTCAGGTGGAAATCATCCAACAGGTCAATCTGTTGCGCGAGGGACAGCAGGTCAAAATGAGCAAACGCGCCGGCGAAATCATCGAGATGGACGAGTTGATTGACGAAGTCGGTGTCGATGCCTCGCGTTTCTTTTTCACCGATCGCCGCACCTCACAGCAGCTCGATTTTGATATCGAACTGGCCAAAAAGGAAGACCGCAATAATCCAGTGTGGTATGTGCAGTACGCACATGCACGAACCTGCAATATATTTGTTAAAGCTCAGGAGAAAGGCTTCTCGACGGAAAACTTGCGCGACACATCGGCACTGACGGATGAGTACGCGCTGGCTGTCATTAAAAAGCTGGTTGATTTCCCCGAGGTCATCGCGCAGGCGGCGCACACCATGGAGCCGCACCGCCTGCCGCAGTACCTGAAAGAACTGGCAGCGGCGCTGCATCGATTTTATCATCATCAAATGGTGCTCTCCGATGACAACACCGTCCGGGAATCGCGATTGCTGTTGACCGATGCGACCCGCCAGGTTCTCGAAAACGGCCTCACCCTCATGGGCGTGTCCGCGCCAAAATATATGGCCAAGCTCGATTCGGCCGAAGACGCGGATATTGTGTAAATAATGCAGGATTCAAACAGAGGATGAAAAAATGAGTTTACTTGTTGTTGGGTCGATGGCGTATGACGCAGTGGAAACACCTTTTGATAAAATCGATGAGGCCCTCGGCGGCTCGGCCATGTTTTTTTCCACGGCTGCGAGCTATTTTTCCGATGTCAGCCTCGTTGCCGTTGTCGGTGATGATTTCAACATGAGCGATATTGATTTTCTTAAAGAAAAAAATGTCAACCTCGATGGGTTGACCGTCGAATCCGGCGAGACGTTCCGCTGGGGCGGCAAATATCTCGACAATATGATTGACCGCGAAACGATCTACACCAAACTTGGCGTGTTTGAGCAGTTCAATCCCGTTTTGCCGGAATCGTACAAAAAATCAGACTATGTGTTCCTCGCCAACATTCAGCCGGGCTTGCAGCACAATGTGGTGCAGCAAATCGAAAAGCCGAAATTTGTCGCCATGGACACCATGAATTTCTGGATCACCGGCACGCCGGATGATTTGAAAAAGACGCTCTCGGTCGTCGATTGTCTGGTCATCAATGACTCCGAGGTTCGCTTGCTCTCCGGCGAGTTTAATATTTTTACCGGGGCGCGCCGCATCCAGGAAATGGGACCCAAAACATTGATCATCAAAAAAGGCGAGCATGGGTCCATTCTCGTTCACAAGGATGCCTACTTTAGCTGTCCGGCCATTCCGGTGGAAAATCTGTTTGATCCGACCGGCGCCGGCGACACCTTTGCCGGTGGTTTTATGGGTTATCTGTCGATGGTCAACGATGTCAGCGAAGCCAACCTGCGCCGCGCCATCGCCGTCGGTACGGTCATGGCATCGTTCTGCGTTGAAAGTTTTAGCGCCGATCGACTGAAAGCGTTGACTGAAAACGATATTCGTTCAAGAATTTCTCAACTTTTGAACTTGATCACAGTTGAATCTGACAATAATTGGCTTCAAAGCTGACAGCCGATAGCAGATTGCCAAAACTCATTTATGAAAATTATCACTGAACACATCTCGGTCTCCACCCGCGGCCACACGGACATTAAAGACCTAACTCGCGAAGCCGCACAAAAGCTGAGCGCCACAGGCTTGGCTGCCGGAACAATCACCTTTTTTGTTTCCGGCGCCACGGCGGGCATCTCGACCATCGAGTATGAACCAGGATTATTAAAAGATGTACCGGAGATGTTTGAAAAAATCGCTCCCCAAGGCGCCCATTATGAACACGACGCGACCTGGCACGACGGCAACGGCAATTCGCACGTCCGCGCCACCTTGCAGGGGCCGTCGCTTGTTGTGCCGTTTGCCGACGGCCGTATGCTGCTCGGCACCTGGCAGCAAATCGTGTTGATCGATTTTGACAATCGATCGCGACAACGGCAGGTGGTAATGCAAATCATGGGAGAATGAATAAAAGCCCTGCTTTTGGCGGGGCTTTTTCATTCACAGCCTGGATGGGCCAAGCGGATAGAATTAAAAAAAACAAATGTCAAAATTCAAATGACAATTGAATCTCCACTTTCACTCACCCAAATTTTTAAATTTGGATGCTCTAGCATTGATGTGTCACTTGACTTTTTAAAGTTCAAAAATTCGGTTATCCGGTCAAAAATCATAATATGATCAAAATAGAAAACATATCCTTTGCCTATCCGGTTGAGCACGGGGAGGCGCGGCCCATTCTAATCGATGTCTCGCTGGAGATTTTTCCCGGCGAATCCATTGTAGTGATGGGCCATAACGGCTCCGGAAAAACGACCTTTGCCCGCTGCCTCAACGGCCTGCTGATCCCCACGTCCGGCCGCATCCTGGTCGAAAATCTTGATACGACCAACGAAGAGCATATCATCACGATACGCCGGCATGTCGGCATGGTCTTCCAAAATCCGGACAACCAGATTGTCTCAACCACGGTTGAACGTGAGGTGGCCTTTGGGCTGGAAAACCTTGGCGTTCCGTATGAAAAGATGCATGCCATTGTGGATGACATGCTGGAAAAATTCAACCTGTCACACTATCGAAAACAACCGCCGCATAATCTGTCCGGTGGTGAAAAACAGCGACTGGCGCTGGCCGCGGTCATGGCCATGGCGCCGCGTTATCTGGTTTTGGATGAACCAACCTCGCTGCTCGATCCCACGAACCGTAAAATGATTTTGTCCCTGGTCAAATCGTTGCACGACAAGAATACGGCCGAAAATCCCATGACGACCATCCTGATCACGCAATTCCCGGAAGAGGCGCTGTCGGCGGATCGTTTATTGGTGTTCAATAAAGGCCGCCTTGCGCTCGATGGCAAACCGCTTGACATTTTTCAGGACAAGGAAAAACTGCGAGAGATGGGGCTGGAACCGCCGCTGCTTTTGCAGGTTCATGAATTATTGGAAAGATACATCAAATATTGACATTTGTCGATAATTCAAATATATTCACCGAGCAGGCTGATTCTTGCCACCACTAAACACTGAACAGCACCTGAAGGGTGGACGCGTGAAATCATCTCAACAAACTCTGCAGACTCTTGTATCACCCGAAATACTGGCAGAGATTCAAGCATCGTTTCTGCGAAAACATGGAGCGGCTATTTGTCTTTTTGACCATACCTTGAAGCCGCTGCTGGATTTTCCGCAAGCCGTTCCCGCGCTTTCCGGTCTCTCCGACGAACAGCGTAACCTGTTCGAATCCTTTTTTCATCCATCATCAATCAATGCCGATCTTTTGCAAAGATACAACAGTCAGTCCTTCGCCGATCATCTGCTATGCCGGGCCGTCTTTCCGGTTTATTTTGAGGATCGTTTTATGGGATTGGCCGTTGTGCTGTTTTTTCGCAGATCGATTCATCCGGAAAAGGACGAGTCGTTTTTGCAGACGCTGTCTCTCGTCAAACACCGGAGCATCTCGCTGAAAACAGTGCAGGATGACACAGCGGCGCAGGAGGAGACCCTCAAGGCGCTCGCGCAGGAATTGCAAAATATCATCCAACTTTTCCTCGAAGCCGGTGTCGCGCGCGCCCAGGTATCGAACGCCGAAGAGGTCCCGACGGATGATGGCGAACCGGTTTCCCTGCATAAAACGGCCATCCTGTTTTGTGCCCCGGATGGCCAGATTGTCGACTCGGATGCGAACGCCGCCGATGTGTTGGGATACCGGACTCCCGGCGAATTGTGCGATTTGAATTTTATCAAGAACATCCTCGCCACTGATTACGATCGGGAAAAAATTCGCCTGCTTTTCCAGGCACAGCCGGGCACCTCAACCTCCGTCGCGTTGATGCTTAAGGATGAATCCACCACGCAAGCGGAAGTCCAGGTCAATCTCCAGCGAACCTCTTCCGGGATCGTTGGATTCGAGTGTCTGCTCTCCGCACCGCAAAACGAAAACAAAACCGTTCAGCGCGACGAACCGGACACTGAACCGTCCATTGTTCATTATGATCAAGATCATCTAGCCGCCCTGCAATCCAGCTACCGGCTGATGCAACACCAGTTGACCCATATTGTGTCGCCATTAACCCACAAGCTGGACAATTTTTTCAACGTCGACATAAGCGACGAAACGATAAAAAGGGATGTGGCGGACATCCATCGATACAGCAAAGCGCTGACGCATCTCAATCAGCAGCTCGCCTGTTTTGTGCTGCAGGAAGCGCCGGACCGTGAAGTCGTCGATGTGAATCCGCTTGTTATAAAAATCGCCGAGCAATTAAAAAAACTGGCGCCGCCATCCGTAACCATTCAAGCACAATGTGACGAAAAAGCGCCGCACGTTTCAATCAATTCCGAGCTGATCGTACATGCGGTCGGCAACTTGTGCAAAAATTCCATTGAAGCGATGAAGAACGGCGGCACCCTCCTGCTCGGCACCCGCTCTCGCAGTTCAAACGGCAAAACACATATCGCCATTTTTATTAAAGATTCCGGCCCGGGACTAAGCCCATCCATGCAAAATTATGTTTTCGAGCCGTTTCATTCCACAAAGAAAAATCCGTTTGCCGGATTGGGATTGCCGGCGGCCTACGGCATCATCACAAGTCATGGCGGCACAATTTCCGTCACCAGCCAAAACGGCGTTACCGTGTCACTCGTCTTGCCGGCGTTTGCAGACGTCTCTCGGGACGGCGACAGCAATAAAGACAAAGTTGATGTCAAAGGTTATGTGCTGATTATTGATGACGAGCTGGACGTCGCCGAGGTGACGGCCATGGCGCTGCGGCGCAGCAATTACGGCGTCTTTACCTGCACAACCTGTGAAGAGGCCGATGATGTGATCAAAAAAGTCGGGCACAAGCTCGATCTGTTCATCATAGACAATCAACTAATTGGCATAAAAGGCATCGCTTGCGCGCAGGATTTGATGGCGAAAGCGCCGGATATTCCGATTCTCTTTTACAGTGGAGAAGATGATCCGGAATTGCTGGCGTTCATCAAACAATCGGGCGCCGGCTGGCTGAAAAAACCGTTCAGCGCCAAGGAATTAGTACATAAAGTTGATGCTCTTGTCCAGTAAATGGATAGAGAATAAATAATTTATCAAACGTTCGACCCTGATGACTTTCTTACGTCACAGCTTGTGCGGACAATCATCCATGTGAATGATATCAAGCTCGTGATTTTTATCCCGTAATTCTTTTAAATATTTCCAATTCCCGATAATCGATTGGGGATAATTATGTATGATTCACAACTTTAACACGAGGTGTGATTTCTACTATTTATTATCTTGGAAGGATGAACTTTGGATGCACAAATAATCATTGAAATGTCGATAAAGGCGGTCGGTGGTCTTGGTATATTCTTGCTGGGCATGAAACAAATGTCCGATGGTATGCAAGCCATGGCCGGAGATAAATTACGAATTCTCATTCGCAAGGTCACGGACAATCGCCTGATCGCAACTGGAATCGGCGCGAGCATTACCGCGCTGATCCAATCGAGCTCGGTGACAACAGTCATGGCGGTCGGTATGGTCAACGCCGGCGTCATGACGCTGCAGCAGAGCATCGGCGTCATCCTGGGGGCCGATATAGGAACGACCATTACCGCATGGATTGTCAGCTTGAAATTAGCCGAATATGGTCTGCCCTTGCTCGGTATGTCAGCCTTTATTGTATTGTTCGCCAGATCCGATCGCACCAAATACATTGCTACATTTGCACTTGGATTAGGAATGATTTTTTTCGGACTCGAAATAATGAAGTCCGGCTTTTATCCCTTGCGAAGCAGTGAAAGTTTTATTTCCCTGATGTCACGATTTTCGCCGACAACATTTTTCGGTTTGCTCAAATGCGTTTTGGTCGGCGCGTTTGTCACGGCGGTCATCCAGTCATCATCGGCGACCGTGGCCATCACCATAACATTGGCCCAAACAGGAATTATCGATTATCAAACAGCCGTGGCCCTGGTGCTGGGTGAAAATATTGGGACGACCATCACCGCCTACCTGTCGTCGTTAGGGGCAACAACCTGGGCAAAACGAACCGCGTTCGCTCACATCTCCATAAAAATAATGGGCGTCTTTCTAATGCTGCCGTTTTTTTATTTATATGTGGCGGCTCTTGTTGCGATTCTGCCGGAATCACTCAATATCGGACACAGGATTGCCGTTGCCCATTCTGTTTTTAATGTTCTGCTGGTGAGTGTTTTTATCTGGTTCGTAAAGCCGCTCTCCAACTTTTTAATTCTACTCGTCAAAGAGAAAAATCAGCCGAGTTCTCGCTATTCCTTCTTTGATGTACGAATGCTGGACATGCCGGTCCTTGCGGTACAACAATCATTTCAGGGTGTCGTCAAAATGGCCACGAGTGTAAATGAGATGAGCGAATGGCTGGAATTAACCCTGACAAAACCGAATGATAAAATTGAACAAAAACTTGTACATAAAGAAGTTGAACTGGATGTGTTACAAAAAGACGTCGTGGAATATATTGGTTCACTGATGGCTCATACCCTATCGCATGAAGATACGATAGAGCTGCGAAAGCAATTACGATTGGCTGATGAATATGAATCGATTAGCGACTATTATATTGTCCTGTTAAAATTGCGCAACAAGATCAGAAAGAATGGTTTAAAATTTTCAGATCAAGATAGAACCCATTTGTTTGAATTGCACTCCCTGATTCGCACCTACATCACCAATATCAGCGCTGCGATGCAAGTCAAAGATCCAAAGATTTTGACTAACGCGATGAGTGACGGAAAAATCATCAACCAAAAAATTAAACAGATTCGCGCAACGCATCTTGGCAAATTGGGCACGAAACACGGTTCTCCCCTGCTAAGTCTATTTTACACAGATATGCTCAGCTCATACAGGCGGATAAAAGATCATGCCTTTAACATTGCCGAGGTCGTTGCCGGAGAAAAATGATCTATGCCAGTTTTTATCGCCGTTCGGATGACAATCGAGCGGTGGTAGAATTGGGCCCACCGGAAAATCAGTCCAGTTAGTGTGACACGGTATTAAATTTACGCTTGACCGCGCCCGTTAAAGTGAGTAAAGCCGAGAAGGCGATAGCAGTTCTGATGCGTTATCTCAAACGCACCAGAACGTTTTAAAAAAATCGCTTCTGCCATTGTGAATCCCGACCAGTGAATGGGATACCTACAACGTGTGATATACATCGCAAGCCGATCCGATATTGGGCACGGTAATAACTGATGCATGTCCATCGACCGGCCTTGGATTTCAGGCGCCACCGCGTGCGGCGTCAATCACGCCCAAAACTTAATCGAGCAGCATCACCGCCATCGATACAACCGTCGTATAAAGTCCATCCTTGTGGCCTTTGGCGGTCTGCGCAATGCTGCGGCTGACAAACGAATTTCGATGATCCACTTTGTAAAGCTGTTTGCGTTCATCCCATGCTTTATCGGGATCGAGATCGATGCCCAATGTGGATGCCAGCATGGTGGCGGCGAGATCTTCGGCAAAATCTGCGGCTCGTTGATTTGTATCACCAAAGGCATGATGCTCGCTGATATAGCCGTATTGTTCTTTATCTTTGGGCTGCGCTAAACCAATTGCCGCAGACGCCAGGCGCCCGGGCTCGTTGGTACATTGTTTGGCCATAACAACAAAGGTGATTTGACCGGGTGATAATTCTTTGATGCCTTCTTCTTTGGAAATAATTTTACATTCCGGTGGAAAAATGCTGGATACGGTGACAAGGTTGCAAATTTCGACGCCGGCGCTGCGCAGGGCCAACTCAAAACTTTGCAGTTCATTATGGTGATAACCAACACCCTTGGTGAAAAACATGCGTTTCGGGACGAGCTTGTTCAATGCACAAAACCTCCTGTTTAAAAAATTAGTATCTTTGAATTTTAATTATACCGCCGGGAGCACAACGGCTCGCCGAAAAAAATATACAAATTTTATCCACAGTGTTGCCTGGCGATCTTGGTTGATGGTCCATGGTCTCAACCATGCTCGCAAAATCAGTTTCGTCATTACAACCAAACTCATACCAATGAACGCGATTGCAGCATTCGAAAGATTAAAAAGGCCAGGGCGCCGCCTAGGATCGCCGTGAGAAATTGCGGCAATGACATGGCCGCAACAATCGCCTCCGGCACATCTTTTCCGAAATACATGGGCAAGATAAAACGAGCTGCATGGTAAAGAATGACAAATTTTATCAGAGCCGCAAGCACCAATGCACTCCATGCCGGGATCGACAGTAAAACGTTTTTTTCGTCAAGCCATTGTGCCAGGAAGCGCCGCGTTCCGAAAAACACCAGGACGAGCGCCACATTTGCCGAAATGATGAACGGAATCATCGGCAGCAGCAGAGGCGGCAACTGACCGCGCAGTCCGGCAACCAGCGGCGTGATCAGCCCCAGTATACAACCGGCGAGCGGTGAGATGATCAGCGTTGCCAGGAGGAGCATCATATTGACGATGGGCCCGGTGATGGGCTGCGGCAGCCCGAGCATTTCAAAGGTGAGCGTGAGCGCAATGAGAAAAATGAGACGACTGATGTTTTTTGACGATCCGATCATGCGGGTACTTTTTTATTTTCGCGGAAATATCAGGATTTTATTCGTACCGCCCTGTGTTTTATTTTTTTCGGGACGGCGTTCCTGCAAGTTTAATCACTCGAACATTGAAATACAAATAATTTCTGCGTTTTAGAAAACGAATCAATACAATTAACGGAAAGCATAAAATAACCGGGAGGTTATGATGATTGATGTCCAGTCGGTATCGTTACTGCGTCAAAAAACGCAAAAAGAGATGTTGAAAAAAGCCAACGTCATTGGCGTTGGTATTGGGCCAAAAGAAACCGAGGGCAAAACAAGCGACGAATTGTCACTCAAGGTGCTGGTCAAAGAAAAAGTCGCCATCTCGGCTTTATCCTCAAAAGATCTCATTCCCAAGCAAGTGAACGGCATTAACACCGATGTCGTGCGCGTTGGTTCGGTGTATGCGTTTCAAAATCCCCAGGGCCGGCATCGTCCTGCGATGCCGGGCGTCAGCATTGGACATTATTCGATTACCGCCGGAACGTTTGGTGCTGTCGTGCGCGATGTCTCAACCAATAAACGGCTAATTCTTTCCAATAACCATGTGCTCGCCAACAGCAACAATGCGAGTAAAGGCGATACTATTCTGCAGCCGGGGCGCGCCGACGGCGGCAAAGATCCGCAGGATCGTATTGCCGATTTGGAACGTTTTGTCAAAATCGTCTGGAAAGGCGGCGGTGGCGGCGACGACGATGACAAATGCCCGATTGCCGCATTTTTTGAATCGTTGCTGAATGCGTTTGCCGCCATGACCGGTTCGAGCACGCGCTTGAAACAAGTAAAGACGAGCGGCGTCAATCTGGTGGATGCCGCGGTCGCCAAACCGGTAAATGACGATATCA
>CAYSNA010000023.1:0-23612 GCA_964432185.1 uncultured Cytophagia bacterium | reverse complement strand
CTAATCGAAGTTCCGATGGGCATCACATTACGAGAAATCATTTACGATATCGGCCACGGCATCCCGAACGGCAAAGGCTTCAAGCTGGCGCAAATGGGCGGCACGACCGGCGGCATCCTCACCGAGGAACATCTTGATCTGCCGATGAGCGTCGAATCGCTGCGTGAAATCGGTTCCGGTCTTGGCTCCGGTGCGCTACTTGTGGTGGACGACACGCAAGACGTCGTTGATCTGGTCGAGAATTTTGTCGAATTCTTTGATCACGAATCCTGCGGCAAATGCACCATGTGCCGCGAAGGCAACGGTCGTTTGCTTGAGCTGCTCGATCGTATCAACACCGGCAAGGGCCGAATGGCTGATCTCGACCTCATGGAAGAACTCGCCACCACCATGATGAAAGGCGCGTTTTGTGGTCTCGGTCAAGCGGCGCCGGTGCCAATTCTCGGCTGCATGAAATATTTCCGCGACGATTTTGTCAAAAAAATTGAACAAGCGGAAGCCGCGCTGGCCGCGTAATTTTCATTTTCCCGCTGACGCCAAGGTGCTTAATTCACACATTAAGGCTAAGGCTGAGGCTAAGAAAAAACGAACCTGATCGACGGTAAGGGCGCTTTGCCTTAACCTCAACCTCAGCCTTTTTCTGAAGGAGCTTGCAAAGCTCGTTGTATTCAAATAGAAAATAGGAGATTTCTCGTGGATAACGTAACAGTAACAATAGATGGTTTTCAAGTGACCGTTCCCAAGGGAACGACCGTCCTGGAAGCCGCAGAACAAGCAAAGATCAAAATTCCACGACTTTGCTACCATCCGGACTTGCCGCCCGTGTCGGCGTGCCGGTTGTGCGTTGTGGAAATTGAAGGTGATCGTTTACTTCGCACATCCTGTTCGTGGAAATGCCAGGATGGCATGAAGATCAATACAAAATCGCAGCTCGTGCGCAAATCCCGCAAAATGGCGTTGGAACTGATTTTGTCCCGCCACCCGATGCTGTGTACGGAATGTACGCGCAACAACAATTGCGAACTGCAAACGGCTGCGGATCAACTCGGCATTCGAGAAACGCGTTTTGAGTATCACGCGCGTCCGGGCGGGGTGGATGATTCCAGCGCTGTGCTGGTGCGCGATCCGGCCAAATGTATTTTGTGCCGCCGCTGTATCCAGACCTGCGAGCTGGTGCAAAGCGTCAGCGCCATTGGTCTGGATGGCCGCGGCTACGATGTCTGGGTCGACACGCCATTCAACAAAGGCCTGGACGAGATCGCTTGCGTGTCCTGCGGTCAATGTATCAATCGCTGCCCGGTTGGCGCGCTGTATGAAAAAGATCACATCACCCGTGTGTGGGAAGCGCTCGATGATCCGACAAAACACGTTGTCGTGCAAACGGCGCCGGCTGTACGCGCGGCTATTGGCGAACCCTTCGGTATGCCGGCCGGCTCACTGGTCACGGACAAAATGGTCACCGGCCTGCGAATGCTCGGTTTCGACAAGGTCTTTGATACCGACTTTACCGCTGACTTGACCATTATGGAAGAAGGCACCGAGCTGCTCGGCCGCATTAAAAATGGCGGAACGCTGCCATTGTTGACAAGCTGTTCTCCGGGATGGATCAATTTTATCGAACATTTTTATCCGCAATTGCTGCCGCATGTCTCGTCATGTAAATCGCCGCAGCAGATGTTCGGCGCCCTGGCGAAAACCTATTATGCTGAAAAAATGGGCATCGATCCAAAAGATATTTACTCGGTTTCGATCATGCCGTGTACAGCGAAAAAATACGAATGCCAGCGTCCCGAAATGAATGATAGTGGTTACCAGGATGTTGATGCCGTATTGACCACCCGTGAACTGGCCAAAATGATGAAACAGGTGGGTATCAATTTGCCGGAACTGGAACCTGGCGAATACGACGATCCTCTTGGCATTTCAACCGGCGCCGCAGTAATCTTTGGCAACACCGGCGGTGTGATGGAAGCGGCCTTGCGCACGGTTTACGAGATCGTCACAGAAAAATCGCTGGATGACGTTGAAATCACAGCTGTCCGCGGGATGGAAGGTGTGCGCGAAGCGGAAATCGATCTGAACGGCACCAAAGTTAAAGCCGCGGTTGCCAATGGTCTGGCCAACGCGCGCAAGCTGATGGAAAAGATCGCATCCGGCGAGGCGGACTATCATTTTGTCGAAATCATGGCCTGTCCCGGCGGTTGTATCGGCGGCGGCGGACAGCCGATCCCGACGAGCATGGAGATCCGCAAAAAACGCGTTGAAGCCATTTTTGCCGCAGACCGCGCGTCGAAAATTCGCAAATCGCATGAGAATCCGGCTGTACAGAAACTGTACGAAGAATTTCTCGGCGAACCGAACAGTCACAAGGCGCATGAGCTGCTTCATACGCATTATACGAAAAAGACAATCTATAAAGAGACTGTCGCCTAGTACACTCAACATGCTTTACATAGAAAACGGGATTGAAAGACTTTCAATCCCGTTTTTTCTTGCCTCGCACTGAGGCATTTCATATATTGCCGACAACAAAAACAGTCTCATCCAACGAGGAGAATAAAATGAGTCATCTCAATCGCCGAGATTTCATCAAATCCAGTCTGATTGCCGGTGCCGCAACAGCAACATTGGGTTTCCGATGTGCCCAACCGGTTGCCAAAGAAACATTGTTTAAAATTTCTCTTGCTGAATGGTCTCTTCACAAAGCACTTTTTGCCAACGACATAAACAACCTCGATTTTCCCAAATTCGCTAAACAAGAGTGCGGCATTGATGCCGTCGAATACGTTAATCAATTTTTTAAAGATAAGGCCCAAGACACGGCTTACCTTCAGGAATTAAAAAATCGGTGTGAGGGAGAGGGCGTGACCAGCGTTCTGATTATGTGCGATGGTGAAGGCCAACTCGGCCATCCGGACGCTGATGAACGCATTGTAACCGTTGAAAATCATAAAAAGTGGGTGGAAGCGGCAAAATTCCTCGGCTGCCATTCGATTCGCGTAAACGCCGCGAGCCAGGGTACGTTTGAGGAACAACAGCAACGCGCGGCTGATGGCTTGCGTCAACTCTGCGAATTTGCAGATCCTTTCGATATCAATGTTATCGTTGAAAATCACGGCGGTTTGTCCAGCAACGGTGAGTGGCTCGCCGGTGTGATGAAAATGGTGGATCATCCACGTGTCGGCACGCTGCCGGATTTTGGCAATTTCCGCGTCGGCCCTGACGACGAGTATGATCGCTACAAAGGCGTTGCGGAATTAATGCCTTTCGCCAAATCAGTCAGCGCCAAATCGCATGATTTTGACGAACAGGGCAACGAAATTCATACTGATTATTTTAAAATGATGAAAATCGTTTTGGATGCCGGATACCGCAGTTTTGTCGGCATCGAGTATGAAGGATCGGTCCTTTCGGAAAAAGACGGTATTTTAGCCACCAAAGTTTTGCTCGAACGTGTACGCGATCAGTTCGCGGCATCCTATTGATAGATTAAAGCGACATCCTGCCTTTTATGAAAGGCAGGATGTTTTGATTCAAAACAATCTGACATGATTTTGACCAAAATCACAGCGGATGGTCATTCTATGTTCACTATTCTCGTCATAAACCCGGGGTCAACATCAACCAAAGTGGCGTTGTTTGAAAACGAACGCAACGCCGCACAAGAAAATATTCAATTGACGGATGAGATCACCCGGCTCAATCTCTGGGATCAATTTGATTCGCGCTGCCACACCGTAGACAGTTTTTTGCAAAAAAAGCATGTTAAAGAACTGCACGCCATTGTTGGCCGCGGCGGCTTGCTTCGCCCGATGAGTCGCGGTACCTTTTCAATAAACGAAACCATGCTCAACGATGCGCGTACTGGTCTGCAAGGTCAACATGCGTCCAATCTGGGTTGCGCCATGGCGTTTTATTTCGCGCAACAGTGGGCATGCCCGTCATTTATTGTTGATCCCGTTTGCGTTGATGAAATGGAACCGCTGGCGCGTTACTCCGGTCATCCGCTGATTACGCGCAAATCGTTGTCGCATGCGTTGAATATTGGCGCGGTAACGAACAAACGCGCTCAGGAAGTGCACAAAAAAGTTAAAGACACGCGCTTTGTCGTCGCCCACCTTGGCGGCGGTATTTCGGTCGCCGCGGTGAAAGGCGGCCGGATCATTGATGTCAACAATGCAGCCGCTGATGGGCCATTTTCACCGGAACGCTCCGGCACACTGCCCATGCTGCAATTTGTCGATGTCTGCTTTTCCGGCGACTATTCAAAGGCCGAAATCAAAAAAATGGTCATGGGCGAAGGCGGGCTCAAAGCCTATCTTGGCACGGCGGCTGTTACGGTGATCGAACAACGCATTCAAAACGGCGACGAGCAGGCGGCCGAAATCTTTGACGCCATGTGTTATCAAATCGCCAAAGAAATTGCCGCCATGAGCAGCGTCCTGATGGGCCAGGTTGATAACATCATTTTAACCGGCGGTTTGGCTCATTCACAACGGCTCGTAAATAACATAAAAAGTCGCACAGCTTTTATCGCCCCATTAAAAATTTATCCGGGCGAGTTTGAAATGGAAGCACTGGCGTTGGGTGCGCTTCGTGTTCTCTCTGGTGAAGAAGAAGCAATAGAATATTAGACGATAATGATAAAAATTCCGGCGAAAACGTTCATCCCCATTTTATCCATTGTCATCAGCAGTCTCATTCTCACTTTTTTCCTGATTTTGCCGCTGCTCACATGGCTGCAGGACATTGTTGATTTTTATGAACCGGCTCTAAATGAAACGACGCCGACCATTGTGCTCAAGAATGGTTATATCGAATTTAAAGGGCAGATTCCGCAACAAATTACCCTGGCGGATGGTGTAATCATCTTTTTTGACAAGGTTGTCAACGACTCGCTTTTGCAGGCGGCTCCCGTTCGATCCGTTTTTATCGCCGAATATGAGATGCAGATAAAAACGAAACAAAACATACAAACCATCACATTTGATAATATAAAATCCGATGATGACGATGTCATTCTGGAACCGCTTAAAGTGCGAGAAAAATTGTTGCGTTATCGCACAAAAATATTTGTCGTCATCTCAATTGTCAGCGTTTTTTTCGTCACGCTCTTTGTATTTCTTCTCGTGTTTTTTGCCGCCGGCGTGGGGCTAATGGTGGATACATTTTCCAATGGACCACACACGTTCAAGCAAATGCTGAATCTGTCGGCCCCTTTATTGTTAGTCTTTATTTTGATTGGGATCATTTTTCAACTTGTTACGTTTTCTGACATCAAACTGATGATTCTTCTTTATATTCTATTCACTGGTGTTTTTGTTTTTCTCAACACCTATCTGGTCAGCAGAGTAGACAAGCTGCCCTAAAAATTACATTAGGAATTCAACACGTTTTGAAATCTTTTCAACGCACTTTTGTCAGTTTCCTCGTTCACGTTCACGGCATTGCCGAAATGTTTGGCCGATCTCTTGTTCTTTCCTTTGTTCGTCCGTTTTACCTTAAAGAAACCTTTGAACAGATGTACTATATCGGCGTTAAATCCCTGTCGATTGTATTAATGACATCAACCTTCACTGGTTTGGTGCTGGCGCTGCAATTCGGGCATGAAATGTCCATCTATGGCGCCAAAATGTATACAGGCTCTGTTTTAATTGTTGCGCTGGTGCGGGAACTGGGACCGGTTATCATCTCGCTTGTGGTTGCCGGGCGCGTGGGCGCGGGCATAACGGCCGAGCTGGGTTCCATGGCGGTCACCGAACAAATTGACGCCATGCGCGCTTTGGGAACGAATCCCTATAAAAAACTGGCGGCGACGCGTTTTATCGCTTTGACAATCATGTTGCCAATACTCGTAATTATCGGCGATTTGTGCGGCATGATCGGCGGCTGGATCGTCTCAACGACAAGCCTCGGAATAAGTACGAACTATTTCTGGAAAAACTCGATTAATTATCTTTACTTTTCAGATGTTTTTTCCGGCATTCTCAAACCGTTTGTTTTTGGTATGACCATCGCCACCATCGCCTGTTATCTTGGCTTTAGCGTAACCGGAGGGACCAAGGGCGTTGGCGAGGCAACAACCCGATCGGTTGTGGTGTCATCGATTTTAATTTTTGTGTTGGATTTTCTCATCACCAAAGTGACGCTCGGATCAATTTGACATATGCAGCAAGACGAATACAATATTGTTTTTCAGGATATCTACAAGTCGTTTGAAAACAAACAGGTTTTAAAGGGCTTAAACCTTTCCATCAAGCAAGGCGAGACTCTTGTGGTGTTAGGGCGGAGTGGGTGCGGCAAAAGTGTCACTTTAAAGATACTTTTGGGATTGTTGCGCGTTGATTCCGGCCACGTTTTTCTCGATGGCGAGGAGATTAGCCAGTTGCCGGAAAAAGAACTGGTAGATATTCGCAAAAAAATCGGCATGCTGTTCCAGGGCGCCGCTTTGTTCGACTCTCTGACCGTTGGCGAAAACGTGGGATTTGCGCTCACGGAACATTCAGATAAATCAAAAAATGAAATCTTTGAGATTGTGCGCAACAATTTAAAATTTGTCGAAATGGATGGTACGGAGTTTTTGATGCCGTCCGAATTATCCGGCGGCATGAAAAAACGAGTTGCGCTGGCGCGGGCCATGGCGTATCAACCGCAAATTATGTTGTACGATGAACCGACGACCGGGCTCGATCCGATCACCGCGACGACGATAAACGCCCTCATTCGTAAAACACAACGCGAGTATGGCGTCACCTCCATTGTTGTGACACACGAACTCGATAGCGGTTTTAGCGTCGCCGATCGTGTGGCGGTTATGGAGAACGGCCGCGTTCTCGAAATTGGCACAATTGATGATATTAAAAACAGTAAACACGAGTTTGTCAAAACATTCATAGCAGGACCGAAATGAAAACACGAGAGCAAGAGGAAAAACGTCACGAAATTAAAGTAGGATTGATGATTCTCTTTGGCATCGCGATCGTTGTCTTTTTGATATTTGCCATGAGTGAAAATCAGGGACTCTGGGAGGAACGATACGAGCTGCACGTCTTTATGTCGCGCGTCAACGGATTACAGACCGGTGCGCCGGTTCGACTTAATGGCGTTCGCGTCGGCTCTGTCAGTGGCGTTGATTTTTCAAAAGACGTGAATAATCCGCAAATCAAAGTGACGCTTGAAATATTGAAAAAAGTGGAGACAAAAATTCGAGCAAATTCCGAAGCCTATATCGGCACGTTGGGTTTGTTGGGCGATAAATTTGTTTCCATCACCATGGGCACTCCGGATCAACCCATCCTCAGAGACGGAGATTTTCTTGTTGGCACGGATCCGATTGACGTTGAAAAACTCATTGACGAAAGCGTCGGTACATTCAGCGAAATTCAGCAGGCGGCGACGATTCTAAAAGAAATAGGCGATAAAATCAACCGTGGCGAGGGTACGATCGGCCTGCTGGTTAATGATCCGGGATTGTATAAAAACCTTGACGAGTCTTTATCTTTTTTCAAGGACCTCAGCAAACAGCTTAATTCGAGCAACGGCTTGTTGGCGGAAATGTTGCGAGACACAACCATGTACGACGAGTTGTATATGTTTATCAAAAACGCCAATATTTTGGCCGACAGCCTTGTGCATGGAAGCGGCACGGCGGCACGTATGGTACGCGATCCACTCATGTATGATGAAATTGTCGCCAACCTGAACGAGATTAAAAGCATTACTACAAAAATGAACCGTGGTGAGGGCACCACAGGACAACTTTTGACAAACGAGTCATTATATAATGATCTTGTTCGCACCACCGCCGCACTCGACAGTTTGATCAGAGATGTACGTGAAAATCCAAAAAAATATGTGACGATAAAGGTGTTTTAAAACAAATGAATCAGATTGGCGACACACAGGCTTCGCAGCGAATCGACAAGTGGCTTAATTTTGCATGTTTGTTCAAAACCAGAAGCAAAGCCACCAAAGCGTGCGAAGATCGACGAATAAAAATTAATGATCTGGTCGCCAAACCGGCGCATCCGGTGAAGGCGGGGGACAGGATCACGGTTAAAACTCCAGGCGGCAAGTTTGTCAACATGACCGTAAAGGCTGTTGTGTTTAAAAATATTCCAGCCAAAGACGCCAAAATGCTTTACGAGGTGGAGGATCTACAGCTTTCGGAGGAGGCAAAGGAGTTGATGGAGCTTTTCAGTCAAGCTGTGACCTACCATAAACCGAAATACAAAGGCCGTCCAACCAAAAAAGAACGCCGACAAATTGATAAATTCAAACAAGAGGGTACTTCGTTCTGATTAAAACCTAATTCACTATAATCTACTGGGATTCTTAAACAGGAGTAAGTCATGAAGAAAGACGGTGTTTTCGACATGGCGCTTGAGCAGTTGGACACAACTGCCAAACGAATCAAACTCAATCCTGACATTCACAGGGTTTTACAGCACTGTGAAAAGGAACTGACGGTCGCCTGTCCCGTCGTCATGAATGACGGGCGAATTGAAGTTTTCGAAGGGTATCGAGTGCAACATTCGAGTGCGCGAGGTCCGTGCAAAGGCGGCATTCGTTATCACCAAAGTGCAACATTGGATGAAGTCAAAGCTCTGGCTATGTGGATGACCTGGAAATGCGCGGTTGTCAACATCCCATTTGGTGGTGCAAAAGGTGGAGTGCAGGTCGATGTCACCAAATTGAATAAAGATGAAATCCGGAGATTAACGCGACGATTTACCGTTAATATTATGCCGATCATTGGTCCGCATCATGATATCCCGGCGCCCGACGTGAACACAAATTCCGAAACCATGGGCTGGATTATGGATACTGTGAGCATGTACCAGGGCGCGACTGTTCTGGATATTGTCACGGGAAAATCCAGGGACCTTGGCGGTAGTGCGGGGCGTCGCGAAGCCACTGGACGCGGCGTCATGCTCAGCGCTCTCGAACTCTTTAAGCGATGGCATATCGATCCCGAAAAGATGTCTGTTGCGGTACAAGGTTTTGGCAACGTCGGCTCCATCGGCGCCGATCTCTTGCACAAAGAAGGATGCCGCATTGTTGCTGTTAGCGATGTCTCGGGCGGTTATTATAATCCCAACGGGCTGCCCATTCGCAGAATGATTGAATACGCCAAAACGACAAAGCATAACACGTTGGAAGGATTTGACGCGCCTGGCGTTTCGAAAATTTCCAACGAAGATCTTTTAGAGCTTGATGTCGATCTACTTGTGCCTGCTGCGCTGGAAAAGCAGATCACCGTCAAGAATGCTGAAAAAATTAAAGCTAAAGCGATCATCGAAGGCGCAAACGGTCCGACCACACCCGAAGCTGAACGAATATTGACCAAAAAAGGGAAGATAATTGTGCCGGACATTCTCGCCAATAGCGGCGGCGTGGTTGTTTCCTACTTTGAGTGGGTCCAGAGCATCCAGTCATTTTTCTGGGATGAGGATGCCGTCAACAAAAACCTGCGAAAAGTGATCGTCAAATCCTTTGCCGATGTATGGGATTTGTCCGTGCGCGAAAAGTTGACCATGCGCGACGCCGCGACGCAAATTGCCGTGCAACGGGTCGCCATGGCCATGGAAGAACGCGGTATATTTCCATAAAATATTTTTTCATTTTTTTGCAAAAATCTGCTATATTCTTTCTCATTTTTTTTGAAATTTACTGGAAGCATCTCCGCTGGGGATGCTTCTTTTTCTCGATTGAAAAAGAAACAAAAACCCGGAGGTTAGCATGTCCGTCAAACTCACACTTGGAAAAAGAGAATATTTTCCCGGCATCGGTCAAATAAAATATGAAGGCCCCGAATCGAAAAATCCACTCGCCTTTAAATTTTACGATCCGGATAAAGTCGTTGCCGGAAAAACGATGCGCGATCACTTTCGTTTTGCCATTGCCTACTGGCACACCTTCTGTGGCACCGGCGAAGATCCGTTTGGTCCCGGAACGGTTGATTTTCCTTGGGATGAAGCCGACGATGATATGCAAGCCGCCCTCGACAAACTTGATGCGGCGTTTGAATTTTTCACCAAACTCGGCGTCGGATACTACTGTTTTCACGATCGCGATTTGGCCCCGGAAGGTGGCTCTGTGGTGGAATCCGAGAAAAACCTGCAAACGCTGGTGGATGCGGCCAAAACCAAACAGGCCGAATCCGGCGTGAAACTGCTGTGGGGCACGGCCAATGTCTTTTCTAATCCGCGTTATATGAACGGCGCGGCCACCAATCCCGATTTTAATGTAGTAACGCATGTAGCGGCGCAGGTTAAAGCCGCCATTGACGCGACAGTCGCGCTTGGCGGTGAAAACTATGTGTTCTGGGGCGGACGTGAAGGTTATTTCTCGTTGCTCAACACCGATATGAAACGCGAAGTTGAACATCTTGGCATGTTTTTGACCAAGGCACGCGATTACGGCCGTGCCAACGGTTTTAAGGGAACCTTCCTCATCGAGCCGAAACCGATGGAACCGACGAAACATCAATATGATTACGATGTGGCAACCATCCTCAGCTTTTTGAGAACGTACAATCTCGACAAGGATTTCAAAATTAATATTGAGAACAACCACGCCACGCTCGCCGGCCATACCTTCTCGCATGAGGTTCGCCTCGCCGCGGACAATGGTCTGCTTGGCAGCCTCGATATTAACCAGGGTGATCCTTATAATGGCTGGGACACGGATGAATTCATGCACGATATCTCGGACTCTACGTTGCTGATGCTGGAAATTTTGCAAGCCGGTGGTATTGCGCCGGGCGGTATGAATTTTGACGCCAAAGTACGCCGCAGTTCTACGGATTTGGAAGATATTTTTATCGCGCACATCAGTTCAATGGATACCCTGGCGCGTGGCCTTGAAATCGCCGATTATATCATCTCCGAATCCGGCTTGATCGAGATGCGCCAAAAACGCTACGCCAGCTTTGATTCCGGCGACGGCGCCAAATTTGAGGCCGGTGAACTCGACCTCGTGGCATTGCGCGATTTGGCGGCGAAAAATGGCGAGCCGGAAAAAATCAGTGGTAAACAGGAACTGTATGAAGCGATCGTCAATCATTGTATTATGAAATAAATTCTCCAGCCCCGGTCCCAAAACGATCGGGGCTTTTTTTTGCTTTTCCATGATGTTATCTTTTCCGGAATAAATAGTCCTCACCTGCTATTACAGTAATTTTAATTTTGAACAGCAAAACTGCTTTGGACCAATTGTGAGCCATTCTTTCAAACAAACTTTTTCCGATTATCTTGCTCTGACCAAACCGAAAATCATGCTGCTCGTTGTCGTTTCCGGAATAACAGCTGGATTTATGGAAGGCAGTTTGATTCACCGTCCATTTGATTTTGTTCTGGCGATAGTGGCGCTCTACCTGACGGGCGGTTCCGCCAATGCGTTTAATCACTTTTTCGAACGCAACAAAGACGCGCAAATGCTGAGAACGCGCAAGAAGCGACCTTTGCCGTCTGGACGTTTAAAACCGGCGCACGCGCTTGTTTTTGCGCTAGTCATCGGGACAGTCGGTGTTTTAATTTATGGTTTGTATTTTAACTGGCTCAGCGCCTTTTTGTCTTTTTCAACGATATTCTTCTACGCTATTATTTATACTCTGCTGTTAAAGCCCAACACCTATCACAATACAGTGATCGGCGGCGCAGCCGGAGCCATGGCCCCCGTTGGAATTTGGGCTGCCGCCACGGGCTCGCTGGACATCACACCCTGGACTCTTTTCCTCATCATCTTTTTCTGGAGTCCGCCACACTTTTGGGCTCTCGCCGTCTCGCTGCGCGATGATTATGCCGCCGCACATTTTAAAATGCTGCCGGTCATGAAAGGGGAGAAGGAAACGCTGAAACAGGTGTGGATTTTTTCCATTTTGCTCTTCCTCGTCAGTATTACGCCAGTGCTGGTAAAATCAGGGATTCTTTATTTAATCATTGCAATTGTTGTTGGAATTCCTTTTCTTAAAAAAGCATGGATCGCGCGCCGGACAACCCAATCAAAAGCCATTTGGGGTGTTTTTCACTATTCGATATTGTATCTCTTTGTGCTTTTTATTGGTCTGGTCATTGACTCTTTTATTTATATCCGGCTATTCTGAATCCATAACTTTTTCATACAATTTGTGAACTTTCTTGTTGTGTGCTTTTTTTAATTTCTTTATATTGTACTTGTCAAGTATAGTTTGAAGATAATCACAAAAATAAGGTAACTACCTTGGCACAACTCTTCCCACGCTGGACAAATAAAACACCGCTTTACGTAATTATTGGCTTATCCGCTTCGCTTGTTCTCGTCATTTTCCTTTTTTGGTATTATGGCTCGCCGAAAAATACCGACGTCGGCTACCGTCCCGATCAACCTGTTGATTACAGCCACAAGTTGCACGCTGGTGATCTGGGTATGGATTGCCGTTATTGCCACTGGGGCGTCGAAAAATCAGCGCATGCCAATATTCCGGCAACCAAAACCTGCATGAACTGCCACACGCTTGTTGGAACCGACAATGAAAAACTGCTGCCCGTTCGCGAGAGTTGGGCGACCAAAGAACCCATCCAGTGGGTGAGGGTGCATAAAGTGCCGGATTATGCGTACTTTGACCATTCGGCACATGTGAATGCGGGTGTTGGCTGTATTTCATGCCACGGCAATGTGGCTGAAATGGTAAAGGTCATTCAGGTTGAACCGCTCAGCATGTCCTGGTGTCTGGACTGCCATCGCAATCCGGATGAACATTTGCGACCAGTGAGCGAAGTCACGAACATGAAATGGGTAAAACCATCTGATCATCAACAATTTGTAGAAAACTGGAAAAAAGAAAAGAATATCAACCCGCCGGTTGATTGCTCAGGATGCCATCGATGAGTTTGATGAAGAATAGAGAATACTGGCGCAGTCTCGATCAGCTCGACGAGACTCCAGAGTTTAAACGATTTTATGAATCAGAGTTTCCTGAAGCCATGCAGGACGCCGGGGACCACGTGTCCCGCCGTAAATTTCTTGGTTTAATGGGCGCCTCAATGGCGTTAGCCGGATTAGCCGGCTGTCGTCGCCCGGTAGAAAAAATCGTCCCATATATTGCTCCACCGGAGGACATGGTTCCAGGAGTGCCTGTTGAATACAATACGACGATGCCGTTCGGCAACGGCGCCTATGGACTGACCGTGCGCACCTACGAAGGCCGTCCGGTTAAACTTGAAGGCAATCCGAAACACTCGTCTACCCTCGGTTCATCCAATGTTTTTATCCAGGGCGAAATTCTCAATCTCTATGACCCGGATCGCTCAAAATCAGTTCTCCATAAAGGCGCCGAACGAACCTGGGTTGATTTTGTCGTGGCGTGGCGTGAGCTTTACACAACATATCGCGCTGAAAAGGGTAAAGGCATTGCCGTCATTTCGCCATCATTTTCTTCGCCAACGCTTGTTCGTCTGGCACAGGATTTTCAACTAAATTTCCCCCAGGGCCGATGGGTGGTGTACGATCCCGTTTCCGATGAAAATATCTACAAGGGCATCAAAGCGGCCACTGGTCGAGAACTGATTCCAAACTACAAATTTGCCAGCGCCAAAGTTATCCTGGCCCTTGATTCGGATTTTATGCATCTCGACAGCGAGAACATAACGGCGGCTCGCGGTTTTGCCGATGGGCGCCGGGTTGAAAACACACATAACGAGATGAATCGCCTCTACGTTGTTGAGGGGGCATTGACACTCACCGGCTCCATGGCCGATCATCGTTTGAGAGTCAAGAATAGTGAAATCGGAGCGTTTGCCGTGGCATTGGCGGGTGAATTACAGCTACTCGGCCTCAACATTCCCGGCATGTCTGATACGCCTGCATCGGCCGATTTTAATCAAAAATGGATCTCTGCTGTCGCAAAAGATTTGATGCAACACCGGGGAAAAAGCCTGGTTATCGCAGGGCGTGGTCAGTCCATTGCTGTTCAGGCCCTTGTTTTGGCAATAAATTCGGCGCTTGGCAATCTTGGACAGACCATCGAATTCCGTGACGCCGATGCTGATTTTTTGCCCGATGCCAACGAACTCGCCCTGCTCAAAGAGGACATTAATAACAAAAACATTTCCACCCTGATTATTCTGGGAAGCAATCCCGTTTATGAAACGCCATATGATCTCAATTTCAACACTATTAAACAGGTCATTCATCTGGCTGATCGCGTCAATGAGACGTCAGAGCAGGCAACTTGGCACATTCCGCAAGCGCATTTTCTCGAAAGCTGGGGCGACGCCAAAGCGGTCGATGGCCTTGTCAGTCCAATTCAACCGATGATTGAACCGTTGCATGGCGGCAAATCCGATGTCGAGGTGCTTAATCTCATCGCTACCGGAGAAGATGCGCGCGGCTACGATATTGTGCGTAAAACCTGGGAAACCATTTTGCCGCGCACCACATTTGAAAAAGCCTGGCGCAAAGCTTTACACGACGGTCTTATCGAAAATTCGAGTAAAACCGTGGTGCCCGCACTTCAGCCGTCGGGTGTACAAACAGCCCTGCAGTATTACCCGATTGAAGACCGGTCAACCAAAACACAATTTGAAATTGTTCTCAAGCCGTCCTCGCATGTTTATGATGGCCGTTACAACAACAATGGCTGGCTGCTGGAAAACCCGGATCCCATCACCAAACTCACCTGGGATAACGCGGCGCTGATGAGTCCGTCCACCGCCCGTGAACTTTTAGTGGAAAAGAATGATCTTGTCGCCGTGACGGTCAAAAAAAATACTGTTAAACTTCCCGTCTGGATTGTTCCAGGCATGGCCGATTTTGTTATTGCCATTCCGCTCGGATTTGGTCGTCTGGTCTCCGGCCGCGTTGGCGATGGCATCGGCGGCAACGCCTACAAATTGCGAACACATTTTAACTCGTTTGTTGAAACGGATGTCACGGTCACAAAAACTCGCGGCTCATATGAGCTGGTCAGCAGCCAGGATCACGGCAGCATGGAAGGCCGGCCGCTGGTTCGTGAAGGTTCGCTTGATGAATACGTCGAGAATCCGTTTTTTGCCAAGGAGATGGTCGAACATCCGCCGCTCAAAAGTTTGTGGAAAGAGCATACCTACGAAGAGGGCTATCAATGGGGCATGGCCATTGATCTGAACACCTGTATCGGCTGTGGGGCGTGTACGATCTCATGTCAAAGTGAAAACAATATTTCTGTTGTCGGAAAAGAACAGGTCGGTAAGGGTCGAGAAATGCACTGGATTCGTGTGGATCGCTATTTTGAGGGCGACACGGACGATCCGGAACTTGTGCATCAACCTGTTGGTTGCCAGCATTGCGAAATGGCGCCGTGTGAAGGCGTTTGCCCGGTTGCCGCGACGGTTCATGATTCCGAAGGTCTCAACCTGATGGTATACAATCGGTGCGTTGGTACGCGCTACTGTTCGAACAACTGCCCCTACAAAGTGCGTCGATTCAACTTTTTTAATTATATTAAAGATTATCCCGAAACCATCAAGATGGCGCAGAACCCGAATGTGACGGTTCGCTCTCGCGGCGTGATGGAAAAATGTACCTACTGTCTGCAACGTATTAACGAGGCCAAACTCAAGGCCAAGCGGGAAGGGCGAGAAATTCGCGACGGCGAATTTAAAACCGCCTGTCAACAAGCCTGTCCGACTCAGGCCATCAAATTTGGCAATATTCTCGATCCTGATAGCGAAGTCGCCAAAGCCAAAGCCGGCAATCGCGATTATGCCATGCTTGGCGAATACAATTTAAAGCCGCGAACATCGTATCTGGCAAAATTGCGAAATCCTAATCCGGAATTAGCTTGATTTCAAGGAAATGTAAACTAACATGGCACGTTCAGAAACTCTAATTCTTGGCAATCCAACTTTTCAAACGCTGACCGACGATGTCAGCCAGCTTACCGAGCGCAAGACGACGCTACCGTGGTACATTTTATTTGCCATGGCTGTGTCGCTGGCACTGCTGCTCTTCGGTATGCTCGGCTACCTTTTTATCGAAGGTATCGGCGTGTGGGGCGTCAATGTTCCGGTCGCCTGGGGCTGGGCTATTATCAACTTTGTTTTTTGGGTGGGTATCGGTCACGCCGGCACGCTCATATCGGCTATTTTGTTTTTATTGCGGCAAAAATGGCGAACATCCATCAACCGCTTTGCCGAAGCCATGACGATTTTTGCGGTCATCTGCGCATTGATTTTCCCCGGCGTGCACGTCGGTCGAATCTGGATTGTCTACTGGCTCTTTCCGGTTCCGAACCAAATGGCGATGTGGCCCAATTTCAGAAGTCCATTGGAATGGGATATTTTTGCGGTGTTTACCTATTTTACCGTGTCCGCTATGTTCTGGTTTGTCGGATTGGTGCCGGACCTGGCAACACTTCGAGATCGCGCCAAAAACATCAAACGCAAAAAGCTTTTCGGTTTTCTCGCCCTCGGATGGCGCGGCGGTAACAGACAGTGGAAACATTACGAAATGGCCTATCTGCTTTTGGCCGGATTGTCCACACCGCTCGTATTGTCCGTCCACAGTGTGGTGAGTACCGACTTTGCCACGTCACAACTGCCCGGATGGCACACTACGATCTTTCCGCCTTACTTTGTCGCCGGCGCCGTGTTCTCCGGTTTTGCCATGGTGACGACATTGGCGATCATCGTCCGTCGGGTTTATCGGATCGAACATATCATCACCACAAAACACCTGGAAAATATGGCCAAGGTGATGCTCGCCACCGGCATGATGGTCGGCTATGCCTACTCGATGGAAATGTTCATCGCCTGGTACAGCGGCAACATGTACGAGCGATTCATCTTCCTGCAACGTGCTTTGGGCCCATATTCGTGGGGGTACTGGATCATGATTTCCTGCAATGTTCTGGTGCCGCAGTTGTTCTGGTTTAAAAAGATTCGTACCAGTGTCCCGCTTCTTTTTATTGCCACCATTTTCATCAATATCGGCATGTGGTTCGAACGATTTGTCATTGTCGTGTCGTCTCTGGCGCAGGACTTTTTGCCCTCAAGTTGGGCGTACTACAAACCAACCTGGGTGGACATTGCGACGTTCGTCGGTTCATTCGGATTGTTCTTTTCGTTGTTCCTGTTATTTATCAGATTTTTGCCCATCGTGGCCATGGCCGAAGTGAAAGGCGTTCTTCCCGAAGCCGATCCGCATCATGGTCAAAATGATCATAAAGAGAGTTAAACGGAATATGGACGAGCAGAAAATCATACATGGCGTCCTCGCCGAATTTAAAGATCCGGCAGCGTTAATGCACGCTGCCGAAAAAGTACGTGACGCCGGTTATAAAGAATTTGATTGTCATTCGCCGTTCCCGATCCACGGCATGGATGATGCCATGGGACTGAAGCGATCGCCGCTCGGGTGGATCGTCGGGATTATGGCGTTTACCGGTCTCGGCCTGGCATTTTGGCTGCAAGGCTGGATTAGCACAACTGCGTACCCGTTAATCATTGCCGGCAAACCTTTTTTCAGCTATCAAGCGTTTGTGCCGGTGGGTTTTGGGCTCGCGGTTTTGTTTGGCGCCGTGTCCGCCTTTATTGGCATGCTGGCGCTCAATAAGCTGCCACAGCCCTGGCATCCGGTTTTCTTTTCCGAACGATTTGAGAAGATGACCACCGATGGCTTTTTTATCTCCATTGAGCAAAAAGACGCCAGGTTTGATGCCGAAAACACATCAACCTTTCTGGCCTCAATCGGCGGTCAGAATATTGAACTGCTTGTCGAATAAATGCCCGGAAACGAATAGATGAGACGTAACTATTTTAAATTGATTCTTGTCCCATTGCTGACCACGATACTGCTGACAGGCTGTTACCGCGGACAACCGAAAAAAAAGCCGCCCGTACATTTGGTGCCGGACATGGATTCGCAGCCGCGTTATGAGGCGCAGGAGTATAGTAATTTTTTTGCCGACGGTCTGACGATGCGAATGCCGGTTGAGGGCACTGTCGCCATTGGCCATTTGCATGAAGATGGTGCACTGTATAACGGCAAGGATGAGCGCGGCAATCTTGTCAAGGAATCACCGGTGCCGATCAACATGGTGATGCTAAAGAGAGGACAGGAGCGCTTTAACATCTACTGCGCCCCGTGTCACGGTCAGGTCGGTGATGGAAACGGCATTGTCGTCAAGCGTGGCTACATGCCGCCGCCGACGTTCCATCAGGATCGCCTGCGTGACATTGAGGATGGTTATATTTACGACGTGATCAAAAACGGCATTCGCAATATGCCGTCATATGCACATCAAATTCCCGTAGATGACCGTTGGGCTATAACCGCGTATGTTCGCGCCTTGCAACGCGCGCAACATGCCACCATGACAGATGTTCCGGAAGAACTCAAAGGACAAATTACAAAGAAATAGTAATGACAAAAATCGAAATCCCTAAAAACCTGCTTCTCAGCAAAATATTTCTGATCGTCGGCATCGTCGGGCTTGTTCTCAGCGCCGTGGGTTACGTTGTCAATCACGAGCAGTTTTTTCATTCCTGGCTCGTGGCATTTGCTTTTTGGGTGTCCATCGGCATTGGCGGCTATTTTTTAACACTCATCCATCACCTGTCCGGCGCCGTGTGGAGCGTGGTCATCCGTCGCATCCCGGAAACGTTCATGGCCATTCTGCCGTTTATGCTGCTGTTGTTTCTTCCTGTCATTTTTGGCATGCACGATTTATATCATTGGACACACCAGGACGCGGTGGCGCATGACCATCTTTTGCAGGAAAAAGCGCCATACCTCAACACTGTATTTTTTATCATACGAACCGCTCTCTTTTTTATCATATGGACGATCTTTGGCCGCTTGCTCTACAGGTATTCCATTCAAAATGATCTGACCGGCGAAGCACGTTTCATCGCAAAAGCCAAAAAAATCAGCCCGGCAGCGGTTATTCTCTTTGCCTTCAGCGTATCTTTTGCGGCTTTTGATTGGCTGATGTCGCTCGATCCGCACTGGTATTCGACTATCTTTGGCGTCTATTATTTCGCCGGCAGCACCATGGCGACATACGCGACGGTCACGCTCTTTGTGCTGTATTTTGAAAAACGTGGTCTGCTCAAAGGCCTCGTCTCCAAAGAACACTATCACGATCTGGGCAAGCTCACATTTACGTTCACCATCTTTTGGGCTTACATGGCGTTTTCTCAATATTTCCTCATCTGGTATGCCAATATTCCGGAGGAAACGGTGTGGTTCCTGCACCGCTGGGAAGGATCATGGAAAGTCGTCAGTGTTCTGCTCGCGGTTGGCCATTTTGTCGTGCCGTTCATCATCATGCTGATTCGTGCGTTCAAAAGAAGCGCCCTGGCGCTGGTTATTTTTACCGGCTGGATGTTGCTCATGCACTGGGTTGACATGTACTGGCTGGTTTTGCCAAATCTTCATCCGCACGGCGTGCATTTTAGCTGGATTGATGTTGTTACGATGCTTGGAATTGGCGGACTGGTTTTGTGGTTATTTATGTGGCAGCTCGGCAAACATTCGCTTGTGCCGATTCATGATCCGAATCTTGATCACTCAATAAATACAAAAAGCTGATATGGAATCTCAAGGTTACGAAAAATCCGACGTTTCGATCAAAAAAGTTTTCATGTGGGCCGGCTTCATCGTGGTCAGCATTGTTGTGGTCGTTATTGTGCTAAATTCTTTTTTTATCTCATCGATGGAAAAAGAAGTATACAATAGCGTGCTCAAACCCGAGTCTGTTGAATTTCGTGATTTACGCGCTCGCGAGATCGAAACGCTAACGTCCTACAAGATGCTCGATGAAACGAACGGTGTCGTGCAAATTCCGATTGAACGCGCCATGCAATTACTGGCTGACGAAGCCTTTCAAAAGCAGCTCAGAAAGGCCAACTAAGGACACGTGAACACATGAGTCTCGAAAATACATGCCGGAATATTCGAAACCGCAATCCACAACAGAGTTGCGGTTTCTTTTTTTTAATCGGATTTATATTGATTTTTGCCACAAGCAGTTTGGCCCAGGTCGCCAGCTATCGACCGGATGAATTGGCAAAAATTGATGTCATTGAGCACCTCGGAGAGAACATCCCGCTTGACCTCACCTTTACAAATGACAAGGGTGAAGTATTTCAACTTGAAAAGTATTTTTTTCAAAGCAAACCGGTTATCATCGTGTTGGCGTATTACAACTGCCCGATGCTCTGTTCGCTTGTCCTCAATGGTCTGTCCGACGCCGCCAAACAAATTGATTTTAGACCCGGCGAGGATTATACGATTTTGACCATCAGCATCGATCCCAGGGAAACATTTGAGCTTGCTGCCGCGAAAAAGAAAAATTATATCGAAGCGCTCGACATCGAAGGCGCTGATGCCGGCTGGTATTTTTGTGTTGGTGATTCTACACAGAGTCAGGCACTGGCCAAGGCTCTCGGCTTTCAATATTATTGGGAGGTTGATCAGGAGCAGTGGGCGCATCCGGCGGTGCTGCACTTTATATCGCCGGACGGCATGATCACACGATACTTGTACGGATTGTCGTACCAACAGCAAGATTTTCGACTCGGGCTGCTTGAAGCGTCCCAGGGTAAAATTGGTACAACAATTGATAAAATTGTTCTCTATTGTTTTCACTATGACCCGGATGCCAAGGGCTATGTCGTTTTTGCCGGCAACGTCATGAAAATTGCCGGACTATTAACCGTGCTGATTTTAGCCATTTTTCTGGGAATACTTTTTATACGTTATCGAGTTATTAATCCATTGAATTCATCAAATTGAGAGGGACACTTTTTGAATCCTGATACAACTGGTACGCTATTTTTGCCTCCCCAAAGCTCTACCATTGCCGGTGATGTTGACGCGCTGTTTAATTTTGTCCTCTATGCCTCCATCGTTTTTTTTCTGATCGTTGTTCTCGGCGCGGCCTATTTTGTCTTTCGTTACCGAAAGCGCGGCAAGAGCGATGAACTGGATACGGCTCCATCTCACAGCGCCAAGCTCGAGCTGGCCTGGACGATTATTCCGGTCATTCTCGTCTTTACTGTGTTCTTTTGGGGATTCAAGGTTTTTCTCAAAATGCACGTTGTCCCCAAAGATGCCATTGAGATTAAAGTGACCGCGCAAAAATGGTTCTGGTCGTTTGACTATGTCAAAGAAGACGTAAACAGCCTGAACGAACTGGTCGTACCGGTGGACAAGCCTGTTCAACTTACCATGTCGTCAACCGACGTCATTCACAGTTTTTATGTGCCGGGATTTCGAATCAAACTGGATGTTTTGCCAAATCGTTATACCGTCACCTGGTTTGAAGCGACGGACGTCGGCTCCTATAATCTTTTTTGTGCCGAATATTGCGGTACCGGGCATTCGGAAATGATCGGCAAAGTCAAGGTCGTTACTGACAGTGAATACCGCGAGTGGATTGACAATGCCGGACTTGGTGGGGAGGAGGTTCCCCTTGTTGAGCTCGGCGCCAAAGTTTACCGGGCGAAAGCCTGTCTTACCTGTCATTCTGTTGACGGCAATCCAATGATCGGTCCAAGTTTTAAAGGTCGTTTTGGCACCCAACAAAAAATGGATGACGGCTCCACCGTAACTGTTGATGAAAACTACTTGCGTGAATCCATTCTTGAGCCGAACGCGAAACACGCCGCCGGTTTTCAGCCGGTCATGCCGTCATATCAGGGATTGCTCAAAGATCGCGAAATTGACGCGGTTATTGAATACATAAAATCACTTCAGGAATAAGGATATCCAATGAACGCTGCACTTGAACATAGCTATCTGAAAGAGCCAAAAGGGCTGGCTTCCTGGTTGTTCACAAAGGATCACAAACGCATCGGATTGATGTATTTGTATACCATCATGTTTTTCTTTTTCCTTGGTGGTGTATTTGCGTTGTTGATCCGTCTGGAGCTGTTGCATCCCGGAAAAGATATTGTCACGGCCGATCAATATAACCAGGCCTTCACGTTGCACGGCGCTATCATGATCTTTTTGTTTATCATCCCGGCCATTCCAGCGGCGCTCGGCAATTTTGTTTTGCCGCTGATGCTTGGCGCCAGAGACGTGGCATTTCCACGACTCAACCTCGCATCGTATTATGTCTATGTTGTCGGCGCTTTATTCGCAATCTATTCCATTTTAACGGGCGCCGTCGATACCGGTTGGACTTTTTATACGCCGTACAGCACGGAATCAACGACCTCGGTCATCTCAATGACATTTGCCGTTTTCATTCTCGGATTTTCATCCATCTTTACCGGTTTGAACTTTATCGTCACCATACACAAGTTGCGCGCTCCCGGATTGACGTGGTTCAAACAACCCCTTTTCGTCTGGGGATTATATGCGACCGCCATCATTCAAGTGCTGGCCACCCCGGTTTTGAGCATAACGCTGATTCTTTTAATCCTCGAGCGTGTTTTTGGCATTGGCATATTTGATCCGGCCATGGGCGGCGATCCTGTCTTGTACCAACACTTTTTCTGGTTCTATTCGCACCCGGCGGTGTACATCATGATTCTGCCGGGCATGGGCATTATCAGCGAAACAATAACGGTGTTTTCACGACGGAAAATTTTCGGCTATAAAGCGATCGCTTTTTCCAGTCTGGCCATCGCGTTTGTCAGCTTTCTCGTCTGGGGACACCACATGTTCACCAGCGGCCAATCCGAAGTCGCGGCCATGATCTTTTCATTTTTGACGTTTCTTGTCGGTATTCCATCGGGCATCAAAACTTTCAACTGGTTGGCCACATTGTACAAGGGACAAATCTCTCTAGAAGCGCCAATGCTCTACACGCTGTCTTTTCTCTTCCTGTTTACCATTGGCGGATTGACGGGTATTTTTCTCGGCGCTCTGGCCCTGGACGTTCATTTGCACGACACCTACTTTGTCGTTGCACATTTTCATTATGTGATGATGGGAGGGACGGTCATGGCGTTTCTTGCCGGACTGCATTACTGGTGGCCGAAAATTTTTGGACGACTATATAATGAAACATGGGCGAAAATCGGCGCGTTGCTGGTTTTTGTCGGCTTTAACATGACGTTTTTCACCCAGTTCATTCTCGGTTCGCAGGGCATGCCGCGTCGTTATTACAACTATCTGGATCAATATCAACCGTTGCACGCTTTCTCATCCGTTGGTTCTTTTGTACTCGGACTTGGCTTTTTTGTCATGGCATTCTATCTGATTCATTCCCTGTTCAAAGGAAAAATTGCCGGTCGAAATCCATGGGGCGGCTTAACGCTGGAATGGCAGACGGCCACGCCTCCACCGCATCATAATTTTGATGAAATCCCGACGGTGACGCACGGCCCATACGACTACGATAAAGTGCTCGTTGAAAGAGATTAGTTTAAAACAGGAAATATCTATGTCTAACGTGGATTCACATCCGGCACATCTGCAACACCACTTTACGGATTCCGAACAACAAAAGGATTCGGCCAAACTCGGCATGTGGCTTTTTTTGCTGACTGAAATTCTGCTTTTCGGCGGTCTTTTTTGCGCCTATGCTATTTTTCGTGCCTGGCACCCGGAAATGTTTTACAACGCGCACCTGGCGCTCAATCGTGTACTTGGTACCATCAATACAGTTGTCCTCATTACCAGCTCATTAACCA
>CAYSNA010000022.1:2484-23892 GCA_964432185.1 uncultured Cytophagia bacterium | reverse complement strand
GCGGGAGACAAAAGCACTCTCTTGAAAAAGTCCCATTACGTGAGCAGGAGATTGCCCAGAGTGCTGGATGTACCACGCGCCTGCCGGCGCTCGCAATGACGAATTATGTTAGAAAAGAATAAGAAAAAGAGGAGAGAAAAGCAAGAAAAACGGAGAACAGGAGAAGGGAACAAGAAAAAGGGAGAAAGATTTTCTTCTTGTTCCCTTCTCCCTGCTCCCTTTTCCAGTTTTCGGACTGCGGAATGCCGTCTGCGGACTGCGTTAGTGATTGCAGCTACAGTTACACGTGCTGGCGCCGCCGTTCAACGTGCCGGCCACGTGCGCTTTCACCAGCTCCGAGGGTTTGGCGATCTCCGCGCCCATAATGAGCTCGATGCCGCGGCCGCTGAGGTTGTCGCGCGTGCCGCCGCCAATACCGCGGGCAATGACAATATCCGTGGCCTGTTCCTCAAGGAACTGCGAGTAGGCGCCGTTGCCTTCACTCGGCGGTCTTTTATTAGTCATCTTGACAATCGTGCCGGTTTCCATATCATAATCGAGAATGGCAAAACTCTCGGCGTGACCAAAATGGTCGGTGAGCACGCCGTTTTCCACCGGCACCGCATAACGGCGAATATTGGCCGGTTTTTCGGCGCGGGCGCTGCGGGCTTTTTCTTTGGCCGCGTCCATAAATGTCACCTGGTCCAGCGTGCGTTCGGCGACATTTTCAAAATTTCTGGCTGTTGCGGATTGGCCATAGTGATAAACGAACGGCTGACCGGCGTCACACGCTTCAACAATCTGTGGCTCAATCGGAATTCGTCCGAGGAACGGCACGCCGTGAGCCTTGGCCATTTTTTCGCCGCCGCCAAAACCAAACAGATTTAATGTTTTGCCGGTTTCCGGATCGGTATAGCCGCTCATGTTTTCCACCACGCCCAAAACGGGCAGATTGACTTTTTCGCAAAACTTGAGCGAGCGCACCACATCGGAGGTCGAGACATCCTGCGGCGTGGTCACCACCACGGCGCCGGTAGCGTTCGGGATGAGCTGCACAATGGAGAGCGGTTCGTCGCCGGTGCCGGGCGGACAATCAAAAATCATATAATCGAGTTCGCCCCATTCGACGTCGCGCAAAAGCTGTTGCAGGGCGCCCATTTTCATCGGGCCGCGCCAGATGACCGCGTCTTCGGTATCGACCAAAAAACCGAGCGACATCACCTTCAGGTTCTCACCCACAGTCAACGGGATCAATTTATCGCCGACCATCTCAGGACGGCTGTGTTCCAGGCCCATCATTTTAGGAATGCTCGGGCCGTGGAAATCAACATCCAGCAAACCAACCGTGTGCCCGCTGGACGCCAGCGACATGGCCAGGTTCGCCGACACCGTGCTTTTGCCCACGCCACCCTTGCCGGACAGCACCAGAATTGTATGTTTAAAGCGTTTGACGTTCTGCTCCAACGCCATCTGTTCCATCATTTGATCCGTATTCACATGATGATTATGCATAAATTCACCTCAGTACAAGTTAGAAAATTGGATACCTAGAACACTGTGCCGTTTCCAAATTATTCCGCTCTTTTCATGTCGAAAAAGCAAAAGGGCATCAAGTTAAAAGAATATATGAGAATCGCAACTTTTATCTCCCCAATAAACACAATTTTTATTTCTTCTTCTTTGAAAATAGCTTTATTTTTTTTATATTTAAGCACAGAATGTTAATCAACAATAATTAGAAGGATTTCTACATGTCTGAAACCAAAACGATTCAGGTGGGGGACGAAATTGAGGCAATGTGCGGCACCTGCAAAGCGGCCACCGTGCATCATGTTGAGGTGATTAAAGACGACAAGGTGACCAAAGTTCTTTGCAAAAGTTGCAATAATTCTCACAAATATCGTAAACCTGTCGATGATGACGCCACCGAGAAACCCAAGCGCAAACCGGCGAAAGCGAAAGCGCCGACCAAGACCAAGGAGCAGCGTAAATGGTCCCGCGTGATGGGCAAGGTTGAAGGAACGGAGCCGCAGCCCTACGATATGAGTGAGACATTCAAAGAACAAAACGTCATCGAACATGACAAATTTGGCGTCGGTGTTGTCTCTGAAGTCATTGATCCGACAAAAATTTCGGTCGTTTTTGAAGATGGAGAAAAAACGCTGGTGCATAACCGGAGTTAATGGTCCACATAGATCAACAAAAAAGCCGCTGTTTTGCAGCGGCTTTTTTTATTTCTACTCGTTGGTATAGAGGAATCGTTTAATCTTTTTCGTCGGCGTTTTGACAAACTCTTCCTGCTGTTCGATGATTTTATGGATGCGAGAATAAGACGCCATGTTGGCATTGACATTTTGTTTGATGTTTTCCAGAATATCCTGGATAATTTTTTTCGCATCACCTTCATCCATCTTGGAAGTGCCGTGTTCTTTATCAATCGCGTCATAATCCAAAAAGACGCGTGCGACGATTCGGCCCTCGCTTTCGTACACCAGAGCTTCCAACACATAATTATTTTGCGAGACGTGAAACTCGATCTCTTCCGGGTAAATGTTTTCACCGCTTGGTCCAACGATCAAATTCTTTGAACGACCTTTGATAAAAAGATAACCGTCTTTGTCAAGGTATCCCTTGTCGCCGGTGATGAGCCAGCCGTCTTCTGTAAATGTATTTTTGGTCGCTTCTTCATTCTTATAGTAGCCCTGCATGATGTTGGGGCCGGTCGCGACAATTTCGCCGATCTTGGTGACCGGATCAGCATCATCAATTCGCAACTGGACGCCCGGGATAATTTTTCCGGCAGAAGCATGACGTTGTTGTCCCGGAGGAGAGACCGTCAGAATTGGCGCAGATTCCGAGAGGCCATAGCCGGTGATGTATGGGAAACCGCCGTCGGTCAGGAACGTTTCAACTTCCGGCGGCGTCGCCGCGCCGCCAAAAACCATAAAGCGAAGTTTGCCGCCGAACGCTTCGTACAATTTTTTGCCGGCAATTTTATGCACCAGCTTTCGCGTTGGTCCAAAATTGTGCAAAAACTTTGTCGTGCCCTTGGCGTTGATTTCGCCGAGCACTTTTTTCTTGTAGACTTTTTCCATAATCAACGGCACCGACAGAATCATGGTGGGTTCTATTTTCTTCACGGCCGGCAAAAGCGTTTGTGCCGTCGGCGGCCCAACAATATAATAGACTTTGGCGCCAATGAGAAATGGCAGGATAAAACCACACGTACATTCGTACGAATGCGACATGGGCAAGATCGACAGCAGTTTATCTCTTTCATCAACCTGAATCACCTGCATGGCGGCGAGCGCGTTGGAGATGATGTTTTTGTGCGTCAACATAACGCCTTTGGAATGGCCGGTGGTTCCGGATGTGTAAAGTATTTCGAGCAGGTCATCTTCGTCGGTATCAAGGTCCACATCGCCGTCAATGCCGTTGCCTTCATCAACAATTTGCGAAAAAGTGCTGACAACCTTGCCCTCAATTTCTTGCGGCTCATCATCCATTACAATGATATGCTCAAGGTCCGGGAACTCGCTGTCGTAAATTTTATGGAACAATTTGGATGAAATGAACAACACGCGCGCTTCGGAATTTTTCAAAATGTGATGAACTTCTGATTTGTGAAAATCCGGCAAGATTGGGACGCAGACTCCGCCCATGGTTCCAACGGCGATATAGGAGACGCCCCATTCCGGGCTATTTTCGCCCAAAATGGCCACACGATCGCCCTTCTTCAAGCCATTATTTTTCAAGACACGTTGAATGGCTTTGGCTTTGACAACGACATCTTTTACAGTCAGCGGTGCTTCGTTCACAAAAGAAAATTGAATCTCATCGGGATTTCCCTGTTGGCGATGTTTAAACACCTCGGAAAGCGTTAATTTTTCCAAATTAATCATTACAACTCTCCCTAAATGAATGTATGAATAACCTTCACGGCTTTTGCTTGAAATGAACGAAATACGGCGCTGAAAGTCAAGCGATTTTGAACATTGTTCACAGCCGGACAAAAAAAAACCGATATCGAAATTGACATCGGCTCTTTTTTCTACAGCAAAAATTGTCAAGTGGCGACAGTAATCAGTCGCGACGTTTCTCATCAATACGCGCCGCTTTGCCACGCAAGTTGCGCAAGTAGTACAATTTGGCGCGGCGAACTTTGCCTTCGCGCAAACGTACAATTTTGGCAATATTGGGCGAGTGAAGCGGGAAAATTCGCTCAACACCGACACCATTGGAAATTTTCCGAACGGTAAAGGTTTCACTTACGCCGGCGCCACGACGATTGATGACGACACCCTGAAAAACCTGAATACGTTCTTTGTCACCTTCGATAACCTTGACGTGTACGTCAAGCGTATCGCCGGAATGAAATTCAGGGATATCCTCTTTCATTTGGGCTGCGGATACAGCATCAACTTTGTTCATTGTATGCCTCCTCAAAAAGAAGGGTTATTATTATTCACTTTTTACATAATTTTGGTACAGATCAGGCCGCCGCGTTTTGGTGATTTCGAGCGCTTTTTCCTCACGCCATTTTTCAATATTGGCATGATTGCCGCTCATCAAAACGTCTGGCACTTTATGGCCGCGAAACTCAACAGGGCGCGTATAATGCGGATGATCCAACAGCCCGGTCTGAAACGAATCGGTCACCGCCGAATCAATATCACCAATGACGCCGGGGAGCAGGCGAACGACCGAATCAATAATGACCATGGCGGCAAATTCACCGCCAGTCAGCACATAGTCGCCGATGGAAATCTCTTCATCAACCAGCTCATCGATCACGCGCTGATCAATGCCTTTGTAATGACCACAAAGCAAAATCAAAGAATCGCGCAGCGACACCTCGACGGCTTTTTTTTGATTGTACAGTTCACCGGCGGGGGTCATCAGCGTCACTTTGGTCTCGGGCATGTCATATTTTTGTTGCACATCCTCAATGCAGTCAAAAATGGGTTCTGCCTTGAGGATCATGCCCGGTCCGCCGCCGTAAGGATAATCATCAATTTGTTGATGTTTATCCGTAGCATAGTCCCGAATATGATGCAGCGTGATGGACACCTGCTCGTTTTGAATGGCTCTTTTCAGAATGCTTTCATCCAAAAAACCGTCAAAGGTTTTTGGAAAAGCGGTTATCACGCGGATTTGCACGTTTTTCTCCTCAAAGAGCTAATCAAGCAATCCATCAATTGGATTGATGATTATTTTACCTTCGTCGAGATTGACGTCCTCAACGATGTCCGGCACATCCGGGATCAAATATTCTCGTTCATCTTTTTCAATCACAAACATGTCACTTGCCGGATATTCCTGATAATCGGTAACCGTGCCGACAAACTCGTTTTTGTTTGTGTAGACTTGCAGGCCGATGAGATCGTAAAAGTAAACCGAACCCTCCGGCAAATCCAGCGCCTCATCCGCAGGGATGTGCAGATACTGGCCTCGAAGTCCGTCCGCCGCTTCTCGGGTTGTCACGCTTTTCAGCGACAGGATGATGAACTTGTTTTGAAATTGAACCTTGTCAATATAAATTGCATCACCGGGTGCCTCTTCCGGACCGACATACACTTTTTCCAACAGAGAAAATCGATTCGGATCGTCGGTGATGGGCTCGACCTTGACAGCGCCTCGCACGCCATGCGGCTTGGTGATGCGCCCGATAATAATGTAATCAGGCTGTTGTGCTTTGGCGCTCATCGGTTTTCGTGCTTATTCAGCCTTTTCTTCTTCCGAAGCATCTTCAGCGGGTGTTTCAGTCTCCGCGGATTCCTCAGCGGCTTCGGCTTCAACAGTTTCTGCTGCCGCTTCAGCCTCTGCTGCGGCAGCGGCTTCTGCTTCTTCCTTGGCTTTGGCTTCCGCTTTGGCTTTTGCCTTGGCTTCTTCTTCAGCTTTCTTTTGCTCTTCGCGTCGTTTCATCTCAGCCATGGCTTCGGCTTTTTTCTGACGCTCTTGTTTGACAACTTCCCATTTTTTGTATTCAAGTTCGATCTGCTCTTCAGTCAAACCGCGTTTGCGAAGATCGTACTCAAACAGGATGCCGTCTTTGCGCAACAGATTTTTGACGGTCGTGGATGGTTCCGCACCGTTCATCAACCATTTTAAAGCTAACTCTTTATCGATCTCAACTTCGGCCGGGGATGACAGCGGATTATACGTACCAACTTTTTCCAGGTACTTGCCGTCACGGCGTGTCCGAGAGTCCGTAGCGACGATCCGGTAGTACGGACGTTTTTTACGGCCCATGCGGGTTAGTCTCAGTTTAACAGACAATGAATTTGCCTCCTATATTAAAATCCAAGCGGCATGCGCATACGCCCGCCGCCTCTATTCATTTGCTTCATCATTTTGCGCATCATGGTGAACTGATTCAGCAGTCGATTCACATCCTGAACCGACGTGCCGCTGCCACGCGCGATGCGTTTCCGACGACTGCCGTTAATCACCTGTGGCGAGCGTCGTTCTTCGACGGTCATCGAGTTGATAATCGCTTCAACTCGAACGAGCGCCTTATCATCAATTTGAAAATTCTTCAATGCTTTATTTTGCATTCCAGGAATCATCGACAAAATGTCTTGCAGCGGTCCCATTTTTTTGATTTGCTGGAGCTGATCAAAAAAATCTTCGAGGGTAAACTCCTGACGCCGGAGTTTCTTTTCAAGCTTGGCCGCTTTTTCTTCATCGATGGATTCTTGCGCTTTTTCCACCAGCGAAACAACATCGCCCATTCCGAGAATGCGGGACGCCAACCGGTCCGGATAAAACGGTTCGAGCTGATCGAGCTTTTCGCCAACGCTGATAAACTTGATCGGTTTGTTGGTCACCGCTCTGATCGACAGAGCCGCGCCACCGCGCGCATCACCGTCCATTTTGGTGAGCGCCACACCGTCAAAATCGAGACGCTCGGCAAAAGCCTGCGCGGTATTGACAGCGTCCTGACCGGTCATGGCATCAGCAACGAAAATAATCTCATCCGGCTTGACGGCATTTTTGATATTTTCAATTTCCTGCATCATGCCGTCATCAATATGCAGCCGTCCGGCTGTATCGATGATGACTGTATCCATCATGTGCTGCCGCGCGTATGACACGGCATTCTTGGCAATAGCCACCGCGTCTTTGCTGTCTTCAGCATGCACCTGAATATTGATGGATTTGCCGACCACTTTGAGCTGGTCGATGGCCGCAGGGCGATAAATATCAGCCGCCACCAGTAAAGGGTTGCGCCCTTTTTTGCGAAAATGGTTCGCCAGCTTTCCAGCAAGCGTTGTCTTGCCCGAACCCTGCAAACCACACAACAAAATCACACCCGGTATGGAATTTCCAAAATTGACCGGCACATCTTTTTCGCCCATCAATTTGGTCAATTCATCATTAATAATCTTGACAACCATTTGTCCGGGGGAGATACTCTTGATCACCTCCTGACCGAGTGCGCGTTGTTCAACATCTTTGATAAATTGCTTGACAACTTTATAGTTGACGTCCGCCTCCAGGAGCGCGCGTCGTATGTCGCGCATGCTGTCAGCGATATTCTTCTCTGTCAGCTTGCCTTGTCCTCTGAGCTTACGGAGAACACCGTCTAATTTGTCGCCAAGTTCTTGTAACATATATATAAAATCAGCCGCGATTTATGACAAACAGTATATGCAAAGCCGGTGAATTTAACGAAAAATTAACTGCTTTGCAAGATTTTTTTAGGATGAGAGCGATTCGATTAAAAGATTTTGACAATTTCGTCCTGAAAAAATACCGGTAAACGCCGTTTTTGCTGACCGTTCACCAGTACTCGCCCCTGGTCTTTGTCGACAAACTTGCCAATATCAGCAGCCGGGATGTTTTTCTTGTCACAGATTTTTAAAATTGGATCGATACTTTTATACGGCACCGCCAATAGAAGCGAACCGGATGAAATACACCCAAGCGGATCGAGATCAAAAAATTCGCAGGCCAGTTTCCCTTCCGTCAACAATGGTATTTTCTCTTCATCGATTACGACGCCAGTATCGGCAGCGCGCGCCATTTCGTGAATTGCCGTTGCAACGCCGCCCTCGGTCGGATCGTGCATGGCGTGCACTATGGCTGTTTTTTGCGCCAGCTCCGCGTACGGTCGAACGCCAATACCCGGGAAGAACAACATATTCTTACAGCCGGCAACAAACTCTTTTGAAAATTGTCTTGCCAATTCATCGGCTTTTTCACGCGCCAGCAGCGCTGTCCCTTCGACCGGAACACCTTGGATGATCAGCAAGTGGTCGCCAATTTTAATATGCTTTTTTAGCTTCAGTTGATCTTTGCTCACCTCTCCCAGCATTTGACCAATGACAACGGGTTGAGTGACACTGCTCGTCACCTCGGTGTGGCCGCCGCAATAGATGATCTTTTCCGTTTTGCAGGTTTTGGCAATTTGAGCAAAGATCTCCTCGGCGATGCGACGCGTCGAGTTTTCCGGTAACAAGATGGTGGCGAGAAACCATTTTGGTGTCGCGCCCATACACACGATGTCGTTGGCATTCACATGCACGGCATAATAGCCGATATGTTCAGCCGCAAACGTGATCGGATCGGTCTTGGCCACCAGATATTTGTCGCCCATATCGATGACCGTCGCGTCCTCCCCCACCTCGGCTCCGGCTATCACATCCTTGCCGATGGACGTGTATTTTTCCAAAAGAGCGGCCAGAAAATCGTGATCCAGCTTGCCGGGCAACAACTTGTTTAGCGTGATAGCCATAATGAGACTCTGCCTTAAAGATGATATAAATCGAAACGCAGCAGTTCCGAGATCGCTATGGCTCGTTTTTTTCCTGCGAACCATAGCGATCTCTGCAATTCTGCGCAAGTCGTTCGTGATTTAGAAAACACTACTAGAATAAAAGAAATGCGGGCGAAAAATCAAATACTTTTCAGCTAGACAAATTTTTCGCGTTTTTGCATGTTAAACAGGCCGAAAAGAACAAAAATGATAATCCCCACAAGCTGGTAGGCCCGGTTCTTGAAAAGAATATCTTCCCACACCATTTCGCTGACTTGCTCCGGCACGTGATACGGATTTAGAAAAAGATTCCACCTGCTTTCCATCAGCGGGCCGGCTAAAATCCAAAAGACAATGCCAATGACAACGAGAAAGACAGCCGTGCCGTAGCCGTTGCGCACCAGCGTGGAAAACATAAACGAGAGGCAACCGAGGAAAAAGATGGGATACATGAGTTCATAGACCATGTCAAAAATATCAAAAGAAACGAGCGCGAGTGAGCTGAGCCAGGCGAGTACGACGAGCATCAGAAAAACAATGACGTACATGACGGCGAGGCGCACAAGCCAGACTTTGTATCGGTAATCGGGAATGCCAAAGAGGATTTCCAACATGCGCGAATCCGCATCATTTTGAATGCCGAATACGGCGGGATAAAAAATGAGCAGGATCCCGGGCACCATCAACCAGTAATAGACGAGTGATACGCTGGGATTGGAATTGGGATCAAAAAGATTGATCACCGTGATCAGCAGAAAAATCGCCACGGCTGCGAGCATAAAATAGATAAACTTGTTGGCAAAGATGATTTTTAAATTGTAGCGCACCATCTTCCAAACGAGTTGTAAAAATATTTTGATTTTCTGAAACATCTTTTTGATCCCGAACAGGTTGTCGTTGAGTACAAGTTGCATGGACTAAATGTTTTCAACTCATTTCTTTTTCAGCAGCCAGAGGTACGAATCTTCCAGCGACGGTTTAACGGGGACGGCGTCGTCGGACGGCATATCGGCGGCAATGCAGCGCACGCGCACCTGGTCTTCCACACGCATGTGATGCACCACGATATGGCCAAGCTTGGACGCATCAAATCCCTTCGCCGGCACGTTGTATTGCCACACGCGTCCTTGCGCCAGTGCGACCATTTCACTCGGCTCGCCAAGGTATTTTAGCTCACCGCGATTCAATACGGCAACTCGATTACAAGAGCTTGAAATATCTTCAATAATATGTGTGGAAAAAATTACGATGCGCTCACGGCTCAACTCAACCAACAGATTTCTAAAACGAATCCGCTCGCGCGGATCAAGTCCGGCGGTTGGTTCATCCACCACCAAAATGCGCGGCAGATGCAGCAATGTTTGGGCGATGCCGATGCGCTGTTTCATTCCGCCGGAGAACGAACCGATTTTATCGTGCTGGCGTTCATCCATGTGCACAGCGCCCAGGACATATTGAATTCGTTCCAAGCGCTGAACCGGATCGGACAGGCCTTTCAGCATGGCTTGATAATCCAAAAATTCATAGGCGCTCATATTTTCATACATGCCGAATTCCTGCGGCAAATAACCGATGATGCCCTGAAATTCTTCGCGGAACTGGTTGAGGTTTTTGTCATTGATCCAGATTTTGCCGCGGCTTTGCTCAAAAATGCCGCAGATGATGCGCATGAGCGTCGTTTTACCGGCGCCATTGGGTCCAAGCAAACCAAACATGCCGCTGCCGATTTCCAGCGAGACGCGGTCAAGTGCACGGAACGGTTTGCGCTTTTTGCCGATCACCGGAATGATGAGCACGAATCGGTAGAACCAGCGACGCAATCCACTCAAACGTCCCTCGATACGAGCGATATTCACCTTTTCATTGTGCAATCTGTTCGATGTATTGTAGATGGCCAGCGCGAAATACCACAATACGCCGACGAATATCACCGAACCAATCGCTTCCCACTTGAAATAAAAAATAAACAGCGCGACCAGCGGCAATCCAAGACGGATGAATCGATCCACATGGCTCAATACTTTTTCGAGATTTGGCTTGATTGTCCGCATAAAACCGGAAAACGGTTTCCACATATACAAAATGGTGAAATAGACAAAATGCGACAGCACAAAACTCCAGAAAAAGTTGCCGAGATAAAAATAGGTGAAATAAATCAAAAAGAGCAGCAGCGGCAATTGCCAGATCCAATCCTCAAAATCGCGCCAGGATTTGATTTCTTTTTGTAAGCCGGCTTTTTGACGAATGATGACGCCTTTGTGCCATTCGCGCGAAAATCGGCTGGCGTCATCATACACTTTGACCATGCGGCGGATGCGAATTTTTAGCGGTTCATCCGGTGCGACGATATGGACATTGGCGCGGCGCAAGCTGGTGAGTAGAAAATAAGTCGTGGCAGGAACGAGAACAAGAACCACGATCCAGGCGATAATTTGCCACAGAAAACTGTCAACACGAAAATAAATCAGCGCGCCGAGCAGAAACCAGGCGGCGTATTGCGCGGTTTTTAATTGCCAATTCAAGCTTCGGAACCAGGCGATGGCATTTTCGAGTCCTGAATACAATGTTGGGATAAAAATGAGCGTGCAAAGCGTGCTGAAGGCCAGACCACCAATGAGGGTGATCGCAAAGGGGGCGCCGATGGCAGCAACGTATTCGCTTTTTCCCATGGCGAGCGGCAGCATGGCGATGATTGTCGTAATGGCGGTAATCAAAATGGGGCGCACGCGCGCGTGGCCGGCCATCATTAACGCTCGAGATCGGGAAAAACCGCGTTTGCGCAGAATACGCGTGTAATCAATATAAATGATGCCGTTATTCACCACAATGCCGAGGAGCAGCAAAAATCCGATGAGCACGGTGGCGTTCATCAGCGAATTGCCGGTGAACATCAGCGCAAAAAACGCTCCAATGGCCGCGAGCGGGATGGTAAACATGATAACAAACGGCGTATAGAGCGATTCAAATACCGCCGCCAGAATCATATAAATAAGCAGCATGGCCGCGATGATGAGAAATTTGAAATCCGATAAATCCAGATCTTCGTGAATCACTTCAACCGCGAGGCCGGTGGGTACGTTTAAATTGGCGATCAGATCATCAATTTCCTGCCTGGACGCCTGCAGAAAATCCTTTGAATCGGTCACCTCGGTAATGAACGAGTAATCCACCTCGACATGTTTTTCCTGATTGACGCGACTGATAGCGGCCAATCCTTCGGAAAAAACAATTCGCGCCAAATCTTCCATCTGGTAAATATCGCCGGACGTCGTAGAAATATCCAGGCGCGATAAATCATCATAGGTTTTGTCAACAATACTGTCGCCGCGGATGGTGATTTCGTATTCTTCGGTTCCTTGCTTGAACATGAGCTGACTGTTAAACGAGCTCTGAAATGAGCCAAGTTCCGAGGCAATATCCTGCAGCGTCACGCCATAGGTGTTCATCAACAATTGATCAAAATAGAGATGCACTTCCGGGCGATCCGATGACGCGCTGACGCGAGTGCGCTGGATGGAATCGAGATCTTCGAGATAGTCATTTATTTCCTCAGCGAAATTTCGCATGCGTTCAAAATCTCGCCCCTTGATGACAATCTTTTCCTCAGCTTGTCCAATGCCGAGCATACGCTCAAATTCGGCCGCGGGATTTCGGCCGCCGCCACCAAACCGCGAACCGGCGGCGGTGGATTGTTGGAAATCAATTTCGCCGCCGGAAATATCATCAACGCGATCCTGCACGTCCTCTTTGATCGCCAGCATGGAGCGGCCGTCGATTTTATCAAAATCTTCCAACAACTTGACGGTCACCACGGCTTCTTCTTCGTAAATTTGCGCGATCAGCTCTTCTTTTTCTTTCAGGTCCTCAAGCTGCTTTTCGATCTCCGATACCAGCAGATCCGTGCGTTCAAGCGTTGAGCCCTGATCCATGGTAACATACATGGAAAATTCGCGGCTCTCGACCTCCTCGGGAACATCTTTACTCAACAGCAACGTGAGAAACAGGCTGATAAAAAATATGAGCACAGCGCCGATAATGGTGCGCGCCGGAAAACGCAACGATGATTTGAGAATGACATTATAAATCTGAATGAGCCGATTCTTTTGCGACACCGTCTGGAACGTGGCAATGGTTGCTTGTGATTTACTGCGATGCGTCAGCCAGTGCATCAGCATGGGGATGAGAAAAACCGCGACGATCAGGGACACCAGCAGCGTGGACATGATGGAGACGCTGATATGCCGGCCAATCAAACGGAGGAGAAAATTCTGCACAAAAAGAAACGGCAAAAAAACCGCGATGGTCGTCAGCGTGGCAGCGGACACAGCGCGCCACACTTCCTGGGTGCCCTGAATAATGGAGGTATCGCTATCGCGGCCCGTGCTGAGAAGCCGGTAAATATTTTCCATCACCACAACACTGTTGTCAAGCAGCATGCCGACCGCCAGCGCCATCCCGATGAGCGTCAAACTGTTGATGGAAATATCGGCCGCGTAGAAAAGATTAAACGATGTAAAAATGGAAATCGGAATGGCCAGGGTAATCATCAGCACCCATTTTAGCGTGCGCAGGAAAATCCACAGCACGACGACGGCGAGCAAACCACCGAACAACGCAAGTTGAATGATCCGGTCAATGTTCTCTTCAATTGGTTCCGCCGTATCACTTTGGATGACGATCTCCACATCCAGCGGCGCCAGTTTCGTGTTGAGCTTCTCGATGACGTCGCGGGTGTCGTGCGCCAGGTCGATCAGATTGGCCTGGGAATCGCGGCTGAGCGACACCGTTACCGCATCCTTGCCGTTTACCCGGCTGATGGATTCCTGCTCCTTCAAACCAAAAATAACATCGGCGACATCTTTGAGTAAAATCCGGCCGTCCGTATTGACGACGATATTTTCAAGCTGACTGACATCCGTATAATCGGCCACGAGATTGACAAATCGGTAGCGATCCTGATCAACCGTCTGGCCGACGAATGTTTTGTACTGCGCGTTTTGCGAAATGAGCGAGCGAATGCGCGACGGCGTCACATTGTACGCTTTGCACGCCTGCTCATCCAGAATAATTTCGATGGATTTTTCCTGACCCCCGGACACCTGGACGCTGGCCACCCCATCCACACTTTCCAGGTCGTTGAGGACTTTTTGATCGGTAATTTCACGCACACGTTCCAGACCGCCCGAGCCGCGCACCTGCAAGGTCATAAAAACATTCGAGAGCTGTTCAATATCGACCTTGAGGACAGAGACAAAAAATTCATCGCCAAGATCGGCACGAATGGCATTAACTTTTTCTTCCAGCCGTAAAAAGGCATATTTTGTATTGATGTTTTGATTAAAATAGACATAGATGACGCCGCGTCTGCGGTCCACCTCACTGACGATCTCGTCAATGCCCTCCAATGTAGAGACAGCGCCTTCAAGCGGAATCACGGCTTGATTTTCAACGTAGGACGGATCGTACTCCTGGCTTGAGCTCACCTGCACGATGAGGAACGGCAGTTCGGCGTTCGGGTACAATTCCACAGCCAACTGTTTATAGGAGATCAGGCCGAGCAGCACAAGCGCGATGAACAGCATCGAAACAAAGGTCTTGCGTTTTATGACAAATTCGGTAATGCTCATAAAGTATTGTCTATCTTTTAATGTGTTCTAGTCAATTGGGCTATTCGCCGTTCACCTATCGCTGCCGGCTATTCAGTTCAAACGACCAGCATAGGGCTCTGCAGTTGTTATGTCTCGTCTTCTAACTCACCTTTTTGCCGTCAACCGGTCCAACAGCAAATACACACTCGGGATCATCACCAGCGTCAGCAGCGTCGAGGTAATGAGTCCGCCGATGACCGCGAGCGCCATGGGTGAGCGCAAAGAGGCGCCTTCGCCAAAACCAAAGGTCAGTGGCAAAAGGGCGAGAATCGTCGTCAGGCTCGTCATAATGATCGGGCGAATGCGGCGTTGTCCGGCTTCGATGATCGCCTCTTTTACAGCCATACCGCTTCGTTTGAGTTGATTGATCGCATCCACCAGAATGATCGAATCATTCACCGCAATGCCCGCCAGCATGATGATGCCGATGAGCGCCATGATATTGAACGATTTACCGAGAATAAAAAACAGTAAAATGGTGCCGGTAAGAGCGAGCGGAATCGTCAACAAAATAGTGAACGGATGCACCAGCGATTCAAACTGCGCCGCCATGACCATGTACACGAGAATGATCGACAGGATCAGCGCAAAGCGCAAATTGGCAAAAGCTTCCTGGCGCTTCTGCTCCTGGCCGGTGATGACGTAACGATAATCGGTTGGAAAAGAGATTGTTCTGAGCTCGTCATCGATCCGCTTGATGATCTTGTCAAATGCCTTGTCAGATCGAAGGGAGGCGGAAATGAGCCCGACGCGCGTTTGGTTTTCTCTGTTGATTTCCTTCGGCGCAACGACCGTCTCAATGTCCGCCACATCATCCAAGCGGATATGCTGCTGGCCGCTGCGAATTTCAATTCCCGCCAATTGATTAATGCTGATGTCCGGCAATCGCAGGGTGATGTCCTGCACATCGCCTTTATATTCCCACTCGCCGGCGGTATTGCCCGAGAGCACGTTTTGCAATTCGCTGGTGATGGTGCCGATATCGACGCCGAGCATGCCGGCGCGCACACGATCCAGCACCACGTTGACTTCGGTGCGGCCTTCATCAAAACTGGTTTCAATATTAAAAATGTCATCCACAGCGAGCATTTTTTCTTTCACCTGTTCGGTCAAATCGCGAATGATGTCCAAATCTTCGCCGCGCACCTCAACAACAATGGGCGCTTCATCCGTTCCCAGCGTCATCTGCAGCGAGCTTTGTTCCTTGAGGTACTGAATTTCAGCGCCGGGCACAGCCGACAGCGCCTGGCTCAATATTGTCACGACCTGATCCGAGCTGAACCGTCGACCCGATTTCAGCACCAGCAGCAGCGACGCGGTATTCTCATCGGCAAAAAGTTCCGTATCGTTCACCTGGCTGCCTGTCGGTCCAATGGTGGTATAAATCAGTTCAACATCATCTCCTAAAAGCTGGTGGATAATATCTTCAATGGTGCGCAGGGTCGATTCGGTGCGATAAAGTTCTGTGCCTTCCGGCAGGGTAATGTTTAAGGTTAATTCGTTGGAATCCGTCTTGGGTAAAAATTCGCTGCCAACCATGGGTAAAATCAGCGCAGCGACGACCAAAAGCGCCAGCCCCAGCAGGATGACGCGCCACGGTTTTTCCATCACGCCGCTCAAAAAACGGCCGTAGCCGGGAAATCGAATTGATGCGGTTTTACGCACATCCATATTCTTTAAAAATTTGCTGCTCAACATCGGCATAACGAGAATCGCCACAACCAGCGAGGAGAGCAGCGCAAAGGCGACCGTCCACGCTTGTTCCTTGAACAGTTCGCCGGCCGACCCGTGCAGATAAACAATCGGCAAAAACACCACAATAGTCGTTATGGTTGATGCCGTGATGGCGCCGCTCACCTGCGCGGTGCCGTCGATGGCGGCTTCTTTCAGCGGCATGCCGTTTTCGAGATTGCGAAATATATTCTCCATCACCACGATGGCGTTATCGACCAGCATGCCGGCACCAAGCGCCAGACCGCCGAGCGTCATGATGTTGAGGGTGAGATCATTAAAATACATCAAATTAAACGTGGCGATAATCGAAATGGGGATAGCCAGCGCAATGATGAACGTAGTGCCGATCCGCCGCAAAAAAACAAACAGGATAGCAATGGCGAGGACAATGCCGATAAGCGCGGTTTGTTTCACTTCATCCACCGCTTTGGTGATGAATTGCGCCTGATTTTGAATGATAAACAGATCATAACCCGGCAGCGCCTTTTGCAAATTAACCAGTTCTTTTTCAAGAATCTCCACCGCCTTGACCGTGTTGAATTTGGTCTCCTTGTAAATCGCCAGCGCCATGCAGCGCTCCTGATTCACATGCACAATATTTTCCGGCTCTTTGTTGCGAAACTCAATATTGGCCACTTCACTGAGAAAAACTGGAATGCGCTCGCCTGGAATCGCTTCGCCGGCCATATTGGTCGGCTGCGTGTAGGTGACGATGACATTGCCGATGTCTTCAATATCCTGAAATTGCGCCACACCCTTGATAACATATTTGCGGCCAAGCTCGGTGATCGAGCCGCCGGACACATTGCGATTATAAGCGGCAATTTTGCTGCTGATGTCATTGGTCGTCAATCCGTAGGCGTCCAGCATATACCCGTCCGTCTTGATGATGACCTCTTTTTCCTCAGCGCCGAGCAGTTCGACTTCGGCAATGCCTTCCAGTCGAACCAGTTCGTTGCGCAGATAATTTTCCGCCAATTTGCGCAGCTCGTCCATATCATCAATCTGCGGATGGTTGAGCGCAAGCACAATAACCGGCACAGCATTGGGATCGTGCTGAGAGATGTTGATCTCGTCGATATCCAATCCCTGCGTTGCGGTGGTCAGCGCTTTCTGTACATCGAGAAACGCTTCGTCCATATCCGCATCCCACGTGTATTCAACCGTAATAAACGCAGATCCGACACGCGAGATGGACGACACTTGCGTCACCTTTTTCTGCCGGATGGCCACCGACTCGAGGTCTTGCACAAATTGCTGTTCAATTTCCTCGGGCGGTCGTTCACCCGCTTTGATCTCGATGAAAATCCGCGGATTGTTCATATTCGGGAACAAGTCCACACCAAGCTTGCTGAAGGAAATATAACCGAGCAACAAGACGGCGAGAATGAGCATGAGAATTGAAACAGGATAATTGACGGAAAAGCTGGTTAGTTTTTTCATGAAACGCCTATGGCTTGGATTCGACAATAAGAAGCAGTTGACTTGCCTTTAAAATTTAGTTAACGGACGTGTATGGTAGGGGATTTGTTCCGGGATAAACAGAGATTCGTCATTTTTTCACGGTGAATCTTGTGCCCAAAACGGACCACGGGCGGGCTTTTTATACGTCCCGTCACATCCGGCAAAAAAGCAGATTTTTCGGCTCTTCAATGATGCGTACATCCGAAAAGCGAACCGATGTGCGTTGCTAATGGGCAATGCTGATCAATGAATCCGCAAACTCTTTGAACTGATTGACATGCCGCCGTAAAAATTTCTGCTTGTCCGGATTGGCGACGTTATCTTCAATCGGATCGGCATCGTACGGCATTTCCTCAAACGCCTGCTCCGCACACCCGTTCGGCATGGGACTTTTGAGCCACTTTTCGTTGCGCAGCACATAGCGCGTGTCCTCATCGATGAAACAGAACTGATTGAACTTGTATTTGGGCAACGTTCGGCCGTGATTGTCATACCAGTAGCTTTGCAAGACCGGCGTGGTCCCCGGCTCATCGTCAAAAAGCGTTCCTCTGTTCGTTTCAACGCCGCAGGCACGCAAAATGGAATCGTGCAATGTTGTCAAACTCACCGGGCGATGTTCTTCGTACGGCATCGGATGGTCATGCCCCAGCCAAAAAAGCGGCACCCGATTGCCACCGTCGGTGACATTGGAGAAATGATAAAACCAGCCTTGATCCCCAAAATTGTCGCCATGATCCGCACAAAAAATCACCAGATTATTTTTATCCTCATGCAACTCGCGGATGAAATCGTCCACCGCTTTGCGAACGAGTTGCCAGCTTTTGCGCTGCCTGTTTCTCAAAATGCGTTGCGCCCGGTTGGTGATAAAATTCTGCTCTTTGGTTAAAAAACTCTGATTGATGGTGTGATACAGCCCATTCACCTCATGCACGCGATTATACAGAGAATCGCTATCGAGTTTGAACGTCGAATTGACGTGATAGGGAAAATGCGTTTCCATCAGGTTCAGAAACATAAAACTTTTTTGAGATCGCTGCTGGTTGTGCCGCAAAATGTCGCGCGTTTTATCAAACATATCCTGATACATGGTTTGGGCCCAGACGTTGCCGGCATTCAGATACTGCTTGATTTTTTTGCTGCCGAACAAACCGCCATGCATCACCTCCTTACGGACGCGCGGCCGACTGAGCAACATAACAAACCGGGTAAACTTGTTCAAGCGCGGCTCAACATGATTCCAAATTTTAAACGTCTCGTCAAAACCGCGATCCAAACCAAAAAGTTCGGTCGTGACAATATTGCCCGTCACCTGAATGGGTTGAAAGCCGGCGGCTTTGAGCTTTTCCGCCAGCGTCGGAATGTGGTCCGGCAGCCTCCGGGTTTGCGAGGTTGTCTTGTGCTCATGCGGCATCAGACCGGTAAATACTGAGGCTGTGGATGGCAGCGTCCAGCACCCGCCGGAACGCGCCTGGGTAAAATGGATAGCGTTGTCTTGCGCATAATCGAGACCGGAGTGGCCATCCTGAAAAGTGGTATCATAGCGAAGACTATCCAAAACGATGAGAATGACATTTTGGGGGTGCTGCATTGTATACCTCATGTCAATATGTCGTTTAGTCAATATCAAGGACTTCTTTTCGAAGTGGTACATCGAAGAACGTTTTGTAATCCGGAGTATATGATGTTAATGTGAAAATAATATGTATTTGATGTAAAATCAACAAGTTTATCGTAGCTTTGATTTAAAATCTTTTGTTGTAAGTTTGCTCGTGGAGAACTACCTTCAGATATAATCTATACTCATCCTTAAAACGGAGGGACTATGAGACTGTCAATCACTCAAGTTAACAGCAAACGCGATCTTGCCGCGTTTATCGATTTTCACTACACCCTGTACAAAGGGAATTCGTCCTGGGTACCGCCGCTCCGGATGGATGAGTTTCATGCGCTGAATCCGAAAAAAAATCCCGCCTATGACTTTTGTGAGGTCAAAATGTGGTTGGCGCACAGGGATGGTAAAATTGTCGGCCGCATCGCCGGCATCATCAATCACCGTTACATTGAAACGTGGAATCACAAAGCCGCCCGCTTTGGCTGGATTGATTTTGTTGATGATCCCCAAGTTGCGGCGCTGCTCCTGCGCACTGCTGAAGACTGGGCGCAGGAAAACGGCATGGACGATGTCACCGGGCCGATGGGCTTTACCGATTTTGACGCCAACGGTTTACTGGTTGAAGGTTTTGATGAATTGGCCACTTTTGGTTCCGGTTATAATTTCCCCTATTACGGCACGCATATTGAGAATTGCGGCTATAATAAAGAAATTGACTATATCGAATATCAAGTCAAAATGATCGACACCATCCCGGACAAGGTCAAGCGGATTGCAGAAATTGCCGCGCAGCGAAATCATCTACGGCTGTTGCGGGTGAAAAAAGCCAAAGAATTGATGCCGTACGCGCACCAGGTTTTTGAGATCATGAACGAGGCGTATGCGCATCTTTACGGCTTTGTGCCGCTGACTGAAAAGCAGATTGATCTCTATATCAAACAATATTTTAGTTTTATCAAACCGGAGTATGTGCCGGTGGTTCTCGACCGGGAGGACAAAATCGTCGGATTCGGTATAACCATGCCATCACTCTCGCGCGCCATGCAAAAAAATAACGGTCGATTGCTTCCCTTTGGCTTTATTCCGCTGTTAAAAGCGATGAAGAAAAACGAGTATGCGGATTTATATCTGACCGCCGTGCGTCCGGAAATGCAGAACAAAGGTGTGAATGCCATGTTGATTTACGAAATCAACAAAGTCTATTTGGAAAAGGGGATAAAATTTGTCGAGACCAACCGCGAGTTGGAGAGCAACGCCAAAGTGCAGGCGCAATGGCGGTTTTATGATGCGCGCCAGCACAAACGGCGGCGGATTTATAAAAAAGTGTTAGAGGCATAATTCCATTCTTTGTCAAGCAGCACATTTCAAATCCCGGAATTTAAATACTCCGGGATTTGAAATGTTGGCGATCTTTCTCCCCTACGGCAATGCCTTCACCTGAATATTCTTGTAATAGACCACACTCTTGGGATCATGCCCCTGCAAACAAAAAGTGCCGCTGCCGATTTTTCGGCCGGGCATGCCGTCGTAATTGACGTCATCCGGCTCCGTGTAGTTGATCACCTCGTTTTCATTCACCCACACCGTAATCTGTTTGCCCACGACTTTGATGTGCATGGTAAACCATTCGCCGTCCGTGGCGGCGGATTCCCGCACATCTTCAACGCCGTAGAGCCCGCCGGTACGGCGCCAGTCCGAGTGCGAATTATTCACCTGCACTTCGTAGCCGTGGAACGGCCAGCCATCCTCTTGAAATTGAGTATGAAAATAGATGCCCGAATTGGCGTTTTTTTCCGTTTTAACATCCGCCTTAAATTCAAAATTGGTGAACGAGACGTTGCCATCGTCACCCATGTAATACAAGTGGCTGCGTTTGCCATCCACTTTGATCATCCCATCGACCACGGAAAAAGTGCCTTCTTTTTCACTGAATGACCAGCCGTTGAGCGTCTCGCCGTCAAAGAGGTTGTGCCATTCTCCTTCCTCGGCAGAAACAAAGGCAAAAAGGGTACAACACATAAAGCAGATAAAAAGGACGTTTTTCATGAGTTTCTCCAGTTCAATTTCGGAAAGCATTGTTATAAAACGCAGAGCGGTGTGGGGCGCAAAAAATCTAACCGACGTGAATGCGCCCCAGAGAATTGCCAGGAATTATTCTGTCTCGGCATACTTTTGCAAGAGATCAAGCATTTCGCGATCCAGTTTGTGTC
>CAYSNA010000022.1:0-2474 GCA_964432185.1 uncultured Cytophagia bacterium | reverse complement strand
GCACGACGTGGGTGTCCTCCTCGGGGTGGCGGTCGCCGAGATCGTCGTAGGTGACATCGGCGCGGTCGCTATCCAGAATGCCGAAACTGCCGCGGAAATTCCACAAGGCCCAGCCGAGTCCGGCGGATTTCATGGCGTTGAGACGGTTTTCCATAAAACGCAAGGTCACATCATGCGGCGTTTTATTGTAAACGCCCCATTCACCGACGTGTACCGGCGTGCCGTCGTGCTTGAGTTGAATCCATTTATCGAGGAAACCATTCATTTTAAACATGCCCTCAAAACCTTTGGGAGCTTTGGTAACGATGAGCGTGCCGTTCTCATCCACGCGGAAGGAGGCTTGCGGGATCCCCCAATCGGTAATACCCGGCTGCACCTGAACCGCCGGCACGGTGGATTCCGCAGGCGGAATAATTTTTAAATTCGTAAACGTCATCCAGTCGCCGGCATAAACCCGAAAGGTCAGCGACTCGGCATCTTTTTCCAGCGTAACCGAATAATCTCGGTCATAAATATTCTGATAGACATTCCACTCTTCCTGGTAGATGACCTCTTTCCACTCGCCTTCGCCAGGCCCGGGTTGAAAATTGTGCGTATAGATGTTTTGATTGTCCGCGGCGATTCGAAAATCGGCGCTGGTAGAGACTTGATTGACACGCATCGTAATGACGCTGCCGGCCGGAAATTTCCCGCTAATGTGCAAAGGTGTGTTCCACGGCTGCTTATACGAACCGTACAAATAATTGGACACCAGTTGCGGCGGCCACGTGGGTTCGGGCCAGGAATCGGAACCGTCCGCCCATTCGGCTTTGTAGTGGGTAAGCTGGAACGGATTATAAAAATGCGGTGACAAAACGACGCCGTATTCGAGAATGGCATCGACGCGCGCATTGCCATAATCAATGCCGTCGGAAATGATGATGCGATCAGGCGATACCTCGCGAATGGCTTCGATCGCCGGCAGGACAGCATCGACATAGATTTCGGCGTCGATATTGGCCGGCTCGTTCACCAGATTAAAACTGAGCGCCTGGCGCGGCGCATCTTTGTAGCGTTCGGCGAACATACGCCAATGATCGGCGAACGCCTGTTGCGCTTGCTCGTTCTCCCACAAACTGACGTCCTGATTCGGCGGCAGCGCTTCACTCGGCGGATTGACGCAATACCCCGGCGCGCGGTGCAAATTGATGCTCACGTGGATGTTATATTTCTGTCCCCACGCCACAGCGTCGTCAATTTGCGCCAGGCCGATGTTCTCATACGAAAACCAGTCGCCCGGTTTGGTATATGTTCGATAATCGATAGGCAAGCGGACAAAATTAAAGCCGAAATCCGAAATCATCTGAAAGTCTTTTTCACGATAGCCCTCATTCGACCATTCTTTGGTGAATTTGCCGAGAAGATTAAAACCGTGCCAGTGGCTGGTAAAATCATCCGGTGGCGGCACGGGCATCAAATCAAACTGAATGATCTCGCCGCCCGTCGGGATTTGATTATCCAGCATCTGCGGAATAAAGCCATTCGCATAAACGGTAAAACTATACGTGTCGCCGGAGGACATGGTTTTTCCGAGCACCGTGGCTACCGGCGCGGAACCGGCGCCGCGATAATGCAACTCAACATCCGCCGCGACCTTGTCGCCGGCCTTGAGCATTTTGATGGTCTTTACACCCTGCGATCCGGACGCACGCACAAAATAAACCCCGTTTGTCAATCCCGCGCCATCGAGTACAAAAGAGTGATTTCCCGGCGGCAACATCGAGACAAACTGCGCCACCCGTTGGCCGAGAACATTGTACACGTCAACGGTCACATCATCATTCAGCGGCAGCGTCATCACAAATTCGGTTTGACTGGTAAACGAATTCGGATAATTATTGGAGAGTTGAAATTGCGCCGGCGTCAATTGCTGCAGGTTGTCAACCTGCGATGAGCTGTTCAAATTGAACGTCGCGGCGCCGACAAGCATGGTATCGGTGAATTGGGTTTTGTTGAGAATATAAATACTGTCAGGTGTGATGGTTTCCCAGGTAATGGAATTCGTGACATGGAACGTTATCGTGCTGCTCTGCCCAAAAACAAGGAAAGGAAAGAGGAGAACGGCAACTCGAATTATCTTCATATTGTCCTCAATGAAAAGTAGCAAAACGGTTAAATCTACGAAATCCTCATCATAGTGTCAATATCAGGACACCGAATTTCTTTTCTCGTTTTCAAACCGCAACGACATGCCGATTCTTCCATAAACTTCTTCCAAGCAAAAATGGAACCAGTATTAAGGGGCGATATAAGCACATATTTTCGGGCGAACGACAATGAACCTCCAAAATGTAATTCACAATTGGTGTTGTTAATATTGACATTCTTGGTAAAATTTGCTACTATGCACAAGGGTTGATATATAAATGAGAATGGCGTGAATGCAAAAGAATTTGAGAAATTTGTAGCTGAACGATACGACGATCAGGTTGGAT
>CAYSNA010000021.1:0-24026 GCA_964432185.1 uncultured Cytophagia bacterium | reverse complement strand
CCTTGATTTGGCTAACACGTATGTTTCAAAGGCAAACAGATATGTTTCAAAATCCCCGGAAAAGCTCCGTGCAGACGACTTTTGATGAGATAATGCAGAAGGCGAAAATGAGTTTCGATATAATCTTTTGAAAAGAAAAGCCCGTTTTCGCAAAGTGTAAAACGGGCTTGAAGGGCTCATTGAAATTGGCAGTCTGTTTTACGGACATGCCGGCAACAACTTTTTGAGAAACTCGTTCGAATCCCAGGCGTCGCGTCTGGACGAGGCGCCAAAGCGAACGAGAACCAGTTTTTTTGATGGAATAATCATCACGCGTTGTTCCTGGTAGCCTTGAGCCACGAGCATGTCGCGCGGGGAGTCAGGCCATTTTCGATGTGACGGATCATCCGGTGCGCCGGCGTTCAGCCAAAACATGGCGCCGTATTCGCCCATCGGCGCTTTCGGCGTTGGCGTGGCCGTATAACCGACCCACCCCTCCGGTAAAATGCGCTCGCCGTTCCAAACACCATCCTGCAAATAGAACTGACCAAAACGAGCCCAGTCGCGCGCTGTGGCAAATCCGTAGGACGAACCGACAAAGGTGCCGGAGGGATCCGGCTCAATCATAGCGGAGGTCATACCGATTTTATTAAACAACTCTTGGTAGAGAAAATCAAAATAATCTTCATATAACTGCTCAGCCTGGCGGCGAACCAAACGCGCGACAATATTGGCGGTGCCGCTGGAATAACTCCACACCGAATCCGGCGGGTGGACGAGCGGTTTGTTGGCGGCAAAAGCGGCAAAATCAAAAGCGCCGTACAACATGTCCGTGGCATCGTACAGCGGATCGTACACTTCGCCAAACTCCAGCCCACTGCTCATGCGCAGGAGTTGGTCGAGGGTGATCTGACGCCGCGGATCGTCTGGTTGTTGCCACTCGGGGACGTCCGCCGGCGCAAAAATGTCGATCAATCCTTTGTGCACCAAAACGCCGACAAGCGCGCTGGTGATGCTTTTGCTCATGGACCAGCCGAGAATGGGAGTGTCGGCTGTAAAACCGCGAGCATAGCGTTCAGCGATCAGGTTGCCGTCGTACACCACAAGAATGGCGCTGGTTTTTCGCGGCTGATCCGGCGACGGTTCGGAAAATGCATAGTCGAGAGCAGCGTTAATCTGCTGAGAATCAAAGCCAAACGTGGCAGGATCAAATGCGGCGGCATCCCCCAATGGCCACGGTTCATTCGGATTGCGTGGTGCAGGAGATAGTCTCTGGTGAAGGGAAGCGGATTGCCGGGCAAACTCTTCTTTTGAAATGCCATTTAGCAGAACGCAGCCGCGCCCGGGAGCATACATCGCCGTTGATCGCGCCCATAGTGCCGTGGCGGTGACGGATTTTTCCTCCGAGTTGATTTGATATTTAATAACGGCCGCCAGCGGATTGACCGGCCGTATGTCCTCTTCAAAAACAATCTCCGGATCCCTTTGTGAGATGAATGTGCTTGAGCACAAATATTTGGCCGCGTACCCCGTGCCGATGGGCAGCGCCTTGCTCAGATACCACAGCGCCGCGGCAACGATAACAAGCAGAAAAATTAATACGATCAATGCAATCCTCTTGATCCAGCGTTTCATTGTTCCTCTCCAATCGAAGTGAATTATTCTTTTGGTTGATTCAATTGAGCGGCTTTCGCATCGATGTCGCTCAGCGCTAAACGAACGGAAACGATATACGGCGATTGACCTTCTTGCCAGTGCCCGTAGGTCGTCGTGACAAATGTCCCGTCCGGCAGCAACTCCAAACCCGGGTAAGCGCAATCCGCTTGATAGGTGTTATCCATCAAACGAACACGATATTGGCCCTCGTCTCCCGCATAAATATTCTCGTACGTTCCGATCCAGGCGACCCAATCTCCTTTGGTGGGACTGTCGTGCGTCTGATCGCGAAAAGTGATGAACAGCCGGCCGTCCGGCGCATACTTTCCGACGTGCCGGTCGCCGGTCAATGCGCCCTGCAGTTCGCGCGGTTCTGTCCATGTTTCTCCTTCATCATTTGAAAAAATGACAAACGAATTAAACTGCCGGCTGTTTTCGCGCAGCAGTACGGCGAGCTGCTGACCATCCGGCGAGCGGATTAATCCCGGTTCACACAAATGCGCCTGCGCGTGTTGCGCGATGATCTCCGGCTCGGCCCAGGTCAGGCCGCCATCGTGAGAAAGTGTTTTGTAAACAGAAAAAATCGTTGGCTGACCCGAGTTGCGAAAAAAACGTCCGTCATCATGAAACAGCGCCATATAGTCGCCGTTCGCCAGTCGTTCCACCGACGCCATGGCCACGATACCGCCAAAATCGCCAATGGGAGAGAGGGGCGTCCAGGTGCCGCCATCATCTTCAGAAACGGCCATACGAACAGGATAAAGCCCGGAAAACAGGATGAGCCGTTTTGTGCCATTCGTGTCAATCGTGCGATGAATGGTCGGCGTCTCTTTTGAGGTCGCCCAATGGTCCGGTACCGGCAGCCGCTCGCTCCAGGTCAGGCCGCCGTCTGTGCTTCTTTTCATCACAATCGGACCTTTGCCATGCCCTTTTGGATAAACAATGAGCATTGTTTTACTATCCTCCAACAGAACGGTCGTCGGATGACCCAGGTATTGTCCGGGTTCTTTATCGACAATAATTTGCCGAGACGTCTCATGCGCCAGATCAATAAGGGGAATGGAGTAGCCGCGGTCAACGGCATTTCCGATGATTGGCAAGCCGGAACAGAGGACAATGGTGATACATAAACGGCGGACGAGCATTCTTTTTCCCTGTTTTTTAACTGATGTGTTTATATAGGAAAAAATGGCCAGATTATCCAGCAGAAAATGTGCGGGGAGAACGATTATTGGATGACTTTAGTCAACACATGGCATCTGCTTCAACAGTGCATCCGGTGGAATGAGTCGATTTGTCTGTTTGATTCAATATCGAGTTTTCAAAGATCCCATAAAAAAAGGCGATGGATTTTTGCTTCAAACCATCGCCTGGTCAAGTCGGACTTGATTTTCTCAAATTTTTGCCGTGCGAGCTTTTTTTACATCAATCTCGGGGCTTTATCAACTGAGCGTAAATAACCTCGTGTTGCACAACAGGACCGAGTCGATAACGCCTCTAGTGATACGCTTTGTAGATCATGTTGTTTTGCAGGTCCGCGAAATGCTCCTCCTCTCGTTTGAGCAATTTCTCGAACACTTCGATGTTGTGTTTTGTTGATGTCAGCTTGGGCGTTGTTTTGTCCAGTTCTACGCTGATCTCTTGACGCGTTTTAAATGGGAGTTTGCGGAAGGTCGCGTTGTCGGCCACGATGGCAGCGAGCGAATCATGGTGTGTTAAAATTTTTTGGCGCCATTCGATTTCATGCTGCAGCGAATCGATGACCGCCTGGCTTTTGACGATTTTCTTTTCGATTTTGCCGGATTCGTTCCAGCTCAGACCAACGGCAGCGACAATGAAGACGATAAGAACGATGATCCAGGCAACCAATTTGCCTGTCTTATCCGCGTGATGGACTTCGGAAAAATGCTGAGTAGACATGGTTCCTCTCCTTGTCAATAAGTGTTGAACATACCCTACTTGAATCGTAAGTCTGACTACGGCGTGGTTGTCCGATAAAATATAACATGATGCCGTCTTTCCGTTCTAAATAAATATGTATATTTGAAAATGAAATGCAAGTGAAAAAGTGGGGGGAGTGTTAAATTGGATGATCGTAATTGTCCTCGATGGCTAGAGGCGTCAACGTGACTATCATATGTTAATTTTGAATTGACATAATTGATGAATCAGATGGCCTGAATGGCGGCAGGGAGGACGTGCAAGAGAGATGCTCGATCGACCAGAAGCATAAGTATAAATATGCACCGCGACCGGGCGCACAACACCGTTTAAAGAAGCGATGCGCTCCCTAAATTTCAAACAACATGCTGCTGGGATCCTCCATCAATTGTTTGACGCGCACGAGAAAACTGACCGAGTCGCGACCATCGATTAAACGGTGATCATAGGAAAGCGATATATACATCATTGGTTTGATGACAACCTGACCGTCACGTGCGACCGGACGGTCCTGGATGGTGTGTAAACCAAGGATAGCGGATTGCGGCGTATTGATGATCGGCGTTGAAATGAGCGAGCCAAAAACGCCACCGTTCGTAATGGTAAAGGTGCCGCCGGTCATTTCATCAATACTCAACTGATTGTCACGAGCCCGCGCCGCCAGCGAGGCAATGGCCGTCTCGATCTCGACAATATTCATGTGATCAACATTTTTGACGACCGGAACGACAAGGCCGCGATCGGTCGACACCGCAATTGAGATGTCGCAATAGTCGTGATAGATGATTTCATCGTCATCCAGCTTGGCATTGACGACGGGAAATTCTTTCAAGGCAATAGCGCAGGCGCGCGCAAAAAAGGAGACAAATCCCACCTTGAGGCCATATCGTGCCATTAGTTTATCATTATGTGCTTTACGAAGGCGCATAACCTCAGACATGTCGGCTTCATTGATCGTCGTCAGCATGGCCGTGCCCTGTTTGGCATTGAGCAAACGCGATGAAATGGTTTTTCGCAGCATGCTCATTCGTTCACGGCGAATAGTGCGATCTCCTTCTGCGACGATCACCTGTTTTGGCTTGGGTTGAGGCGCCGGTTCCGGTGCTTTTTGAACCATTGGTTTTGGTGCTTCTATTGGCGGTTGTTCGACTTTTTGATGGTGTTCACGAATCTCGGCCGCGGGCTTTTCCTCTGGTTGTTCAGGCGCTTTGGCTTCAATATCAATCCGGGCGATGGTATCGCCAACAGCAAGGATTTCACCTTCTCCCACTGTAATTTCCAGTACTCCCGCCTCTTCAGCGCGCAATTCAAGGGTCGCCTTGTCCGATTCAACCTGGCACAAAATATCATCAACATTAACATAGTCGCCGTTTTGTTTTTCCCAGGTGGCGATAGTTGCTTCCGTAACGGATTCTCCAAGAGAGGGAATTTTAACGTCAACGCTCATAAAGGCTCCACATAACTTTTTATTTAATCACTGCGCGAGAGTTTTCTTCTACGACAGAAGTAGCTTTTATCGTTACGGTCATGGCGCGGTTAATAATCGCCTCTTGTTCCCGCTGATGTTGTTTGTAATAACCGGTCGCCGGCGATGCGCTGGCGTCACGTGTGATGTGCGTCAATTGTAACACCTTGAGGTTAAGGGCTAAAAACGGCCAGGCGCCCATATTCTCCGGCTCTTCCTGAACCCAGACAAATTCTTCGGCAAAGGCATATTTTTCCACAATATCCATCATCTCTTTTTGCGGAATGGGATAGAGTTGCTCCAGTCGCACAATCGCAACGTCTTTAATTTCTTCCTTTTGTTGATGTTCGAGCAATTCATAATATATTTTGCCGGAGCAGAACACTACTTTTTTGACGACAGCCGCTTCGACGTTGTCGTCATCAATGAGACGCATAAAATGTCCGGACGTAAAATCATTCAAGCTGCTGACACACTTGGGATGACGCAAAAGGCTTTTCGGCGTAAAGACGATCAATGGCAGTCGAAATGGATATTTGACGTGGGCGCGAAGCAGATGAAAAAAGTTTGCCGGCGTTGTGCAATTGGCAACTTGCATATTGCCGCGTACGCACAGGGAGAGGTATCGTTCGATACGGGCAGACGAGTGCTCCGGTCCCTGACCTTCGAAACCATGCGGTAAAAAGAGCACGACCCCATTGCTGCGGTTCCACTTGACTTCCGAGCTGGAAATATATTGGTCCATTATCACTTGCGCGACGTTGCTGAAATCACCAAACTGCGCCTCCCAGATGGTCAAGCCTTCCGGTGTGGCGCATGCATAACCATACTCGAATCCCAAGACGCCATATTCCGAAAGAAGCGAATCGATGATGTTAATTTTTGCCTGTTTCTTTTCAAGATTGTTCAGGGTAATATACTTTTCCTCGGATTCTTCATCGCGTAAAATGGAGTGTCGGTGAGAAAACGTGCCGCGTTCGGAATCCTGGCCGCTCAGGCGGATAGGCGTGCCTTCGGCGAGCAGGGTGGCGTACGCCAGCATTTCTCCAATGGCCCAGTCGTAATCCTTGCCGCTCTGAACTCTTTCAAGACGGCTCTGGTACAGCTTGCGGATTTTATCAAAGATGACCGCGCCTTCCGGCACCGTAAACGTTTTGGTACCCAATTCCAGCAGCCGCTTTTCTTCAACCTTGGTGATGGGAAGGGGATCCAAGCTTTGCCAGGTTTGGCGAGATTTCAGATCGCACTCGTTAATCCACGTCGGCGAGTTTGCGTCAAAATCCTTTGATTTGCTGTTTTTGTGCCGTTCGGCCAGCATTTCTCTGAATTCCTTTTCCATCTCGCGCGCGAGATCATTATCCACGTTGTCGTGTTCTTTCAGTTTGGTGGAATAAATTTCCCGCGGATCCGGATGATTCGCAATTATTTTATAAAGTTTCGGCTGCGTAAAGCGGGGTTCGTCGGTTTCGTTGTGTCCGTATTTTCGGTAACCGAGCAGGTCGATAAAGACATCGGTGTGAAACGTTTGCCGATATTCCATGGCGAGTTGCACCGCCTGCACCACCGCCTCCGCATCGTCGGCATTGACATGAAAAACAGGGGAGAGCGTCACTTTTGCAATGTCGGTGCAATAGGTACTGGAACGGCCATCGAGATAATTTGTCGTAAAGCCAAGCTGATTATTGACCACTAGGTGAATTGTGCCGCCCGTACGATAACCATTCAGCAACGACATCTGGATCACTTCATACACCACGCCCTGGGCTGCGATGGCCGCATCGCCGTGGACGAGAATGGGAATGATGCGGGATTCGTCACCGCCATAGATATTGTCAATTTTTGAACGCACCATCCCTTCGACAACCGGATTCACGGATTCGAGGTGCGATGGGTTCGGCGCCAGGGCCAGTTTAACGACCTTGCCGGATGCGGTCGTGACGGTATTGCTGTAACCGAGATGATATTTCACATCCCCCGCATAGACGGCGTTCGAGTGTTCAATGCCCTCAAACTCGGAAAAGATCTCTTCATAATCCTTGTTGAGAATGTTGGCAAGGACGCTCAACCGGCCTCGATGCGGCATGCCGATGAGAAATTCTTCAATGCCCAACTCGGCGCCTTTTTCGACTACCGCGTCAAGCGCTGGAATGAGGGACTCGCCGCCTTGCAGAGAAAATCGTTTTTGGCCGATATATTTGGTATGCAGAAAATCCTCAAACACCACAGCCTGGTTCAACTTGTGGAGTATTCTTCTTTTTTGTTCGATAGAAAACTCGGCGCGATTGCGGTTTTTTTCAATGCGCTCCTGCAGCCAATTGACCCGCTCCGGTTTGCGGACAAATGTATACTCCGCGCCGATAGAGCTGCAATAGGTCTCCTGAAGAAAACTGATAATTTCTTTCAGAGGCGCAGCGCCGATTCCGAGCAGATGGCCGGATTGAAATACAGTGTCCAGATCGATTTCATCCAAATCGAAATTTTCAATGTCGAGCGTCGGGCGATATTTTCGGCGATTTCGCACCGGATTGGTTTTGGTAAAGAAATGACCGCGCGTTCGATAGGCCGTGATCAGCTTGAATACGGATATTTCTTTTTGCGCGGTTTCGGGCACAAAACCATCACCGGAGGGCGCGTTGCTCAGCGCAAATCGATAGCCGTCAAAAAAATGACGCCATGATTGTTCTATCGATTGAGGATCACGCAGATAGTCCTGGTAAAGATTATCAATATACTGAGGGTGGGCGTTGCTGATATATGACGATTCATCCATACAATTTAATCGCCTGTTTATAAAGTTAAATGTTGACTCTCCCAGCAGGACAACTATGGTGATCTTCCATTATCCGCTGACGATTGCAATATAAGAAAAAAATGATAAAAAAATTTTATTCTTTCAACAGACCAGGCAAATTTTTTATGCCCAACAGGATTGATAAAAAGTAGATTTCTCGTGTGTTCACACGTCTCCATGAATCGAACGGGAACGGCAGCGCGCACATAAAAGGATACGACAAGAATGAAATTTTCGTCTCTAGCTGGTGAAGGACACTTTGATTTTTTGCAAACGTCGTTTTCGATTTTACCGAACACGAATTTCAGCAATTAAACACGACCGAGTATCCTTTGTCAACACGCTGTCCTCCCGATACTCGTGAAGAAAATAATTGCATTTAAATCCAGTTATGCATAATGTAGAAAAAATAATGTCGCGGTTCATGCTAATCCAGAGCGTTTGTGGGTCAGTAAAGTCATGTCAGATTCCAATCTCGGATGGAGCATTTTGTTTTTCGTATGCTGCATGTGGCCGAACAAAACACATGATGATCAGGTCTTTGCAAACGCTCATTGAAAAGAAAAAGGATGTCATTATGCAAAATTATGAGTACAAGCCACTCATTCAAATGCGGCAGGATAAAACAAACTATCGTTTGATTTCCAAAGATTTTGTGCGAGTCGAGCAGTTCGCCGGTCATGACATTTTGAAAATTGAACCTGAAGCTTTGACTATGCTGGCATCAGAAGCATTCCGAGATGTGTCATTTTTCCTGCGGTCTTCGCATCTGGCTCAGCTCAAGGCCATTCTTGACGACCCGGAAGCGACCGCGAACGATCAGTTTGTCGCTGTCAGTCTGCTGCAAAACGCCGTCATTTCCTCGGCCATGGTGCTGCCGATGTGCCAGGATACCGGCACGGCAACCATTCACGCTTACAAGGGACAGCACGTCTGGACCGGCGGCAATGATGCGGCGCTGTTGAGTGATGGCGTTTACAACACCTATCAAAAATACAACTTGCGTTATTCGCAAATCGCTCCGCTCACCATGTTGGAAGAACAGAATACGAAAAACAACTTGCCGTCTCAAATCAATATTTATGCCGATGAAGGTGAGGAATACAAGTTTTTATTCATTGCCAAAGGCGGCGGCTCAGCCAACAAGACGTTTTTGTATCAACAAAACAAGTCTTTGCTCACCGAAGAAAATCTGGTCAAATTTCTCGATGAAAAAATTAAAAGTCTGGGAACGGCAGCCTGTCCGCCGTACCATATTGCTGTGGTCATTGGCGGCACCTCGGCCGAAGAGACGCTAAAAACGGTCAAATTAGCGAGTGCGCGCTATTATGATGATTTGCCGACCTCGGGTGACAAGGACGGCCGCGCCTTCCGTGATCTCGAGTGGGAAGAGCGGTTGCTCGATCTGGCGAGAAAAAGTGAAATTGGCGCGCAATTCGGCGGCAAATATTTGGCGCTGGATGTTCGCGTGATACGTTTGCCTCGTCATGCGGCAAGCTGTCCGGTCGGCATCGGCGTCAGTTGTAATGCGGATCGAAATATCAAAGCCAAAATTACCCGGGACGGTATTTTTCTGGAAGAACTGGAAAAAGATCCGGCCACGTATATGCCGCCCGCAGGCGAATTTGATATGCCCAAACCGGTGCCAATCGACCTGAATCGCCCGATGAAAGAGGTGCTGGCGGAGTTGTCAAAACATCCGGTCAAAACACTGGTGAGTTTGAGTGGAACGCTGATCGTGGCGCGTGACATCGCCCATGCCAAGCTGCAACAGATTTTACACACCACCGGTGATTTACCGGATTATTTCAAAAACCATCCCATCTACTATGCCGGCCCGGCGAAAAAACCGGAAAACATGCCTTCCGGCAGTTTTGGTCCGACGACCGCGCAGCGTATGGATGCGTATGTGGATGAATTTATGAACGCCGGTGGCTCGATGATTATGATCGCCAAAGGCAACCGCGGCCAAATCGTTACGGATTCCTGTCAAAAATATGGCGGTTTTTACCTTGGTTCTCTGGGCGGCCCGGCGGCGCTGCTGGCGCAGGAAAACATCAAAAGTATCGACATCGTTGATTTTGAAGAGTTGGGAATGGAAGCGGTTCGAAAAATAAGGGTGGAAAATTTCCCCGCCGTCATCATTTGTGACGACAAGGGCAATAACATTTACGCCGGCATCTAATAAAAAAGGCGTCCTTTTGGGACGCCTTTTTTATATTCGCTCTTCCATCGGAATAAAAGTGCAATCCGCGCATCCCATATAGATTTGCCGCGGCCGCCCGATCCGCTGGTTCTGATCCAGCAGTTCTTTCCAATGTGCCATCCAACCCGGCATACGGCCAATGGCAAACATCACCGTGAACATATTCATCGGGATGCCAATGGCGCGCAGCAACAGGCCGCTGTAAAAATCAACATTTGGATAAAGTTTGCGCTCGACAAAATAGTCATCGCTTAACGCTTTTTCTTCCAGCGCTTTGGCAATATCGAGCAACGGATCCGAAATTTTCAGTATATCGAACACTTTGTCCACGTGCTTTTTCATCAAACGGGCGCGAGGATCAAAGTTTTTATACACGCGGTGGCCAAAACCCATCAACCTGAAATTGCTGTCCTTGCGTTTCGCCAACTCTAAAATTTCATCCGCAGACTTGCCGTCATCATGGATGCTTTTTAGCATTTTAATTACTTCGGTGTTGGCGCCGCCGTGCAATGGGCCCCACAACGCGCACACACCGGCCGCAACCGAGCTGAAAAGATTCGCCCTGGAACTGCTGACCAGCCGAACAGTTGAAGCCGACCGGATCCACCTGGTACTCCCGATACGGCTGCGAAAACATCATGTGCAAAAAGTTGGCGCAATATTTTAGCTGATGATTCGGGTAGATGATCGGATATCCTTTGGAGCGCCGGTATGACATGGCCGCGATCGTACGCACTTTGGAGAGAATTTTTGCCGACGCCGTGAGAAAGTTCGCAGCGTCCAGATCGGTGTCGAGCAATTCCGGATGATAACAGGCCGTGGCGTTGAGCATGGCGGACAAGATCGCCATTGGCGGCGCGTTATCCGGAAAGCCGTTAAAATGATGCTCAAGCGAGGAATGCAACGCCGTATGTTCTTCCAGCAGACGTGAAAATTCGAGATATTCATCGCGCGTTGGTAATTTGCCAAAAAGGATGAGATAGGCCACCTCGATAAATCGCGAGTTTTCCGCCAGTTCTTCTATCGGATATCCCCTGAATTTCAGGATTCCCTGCTCACCGTCGACGAAGGTTATCGTTGACATGGCACTGCCTGTGTTTCCATAGCCGGGATCGTAAGTGATTAAGCCGGTCTCTGATCGCAAATTGGTAATGTCAATCGCCAATTCGTGTTGTGTTCCCTCGTAAACATCCAGCGCAATCTTTTGGCCACGAAATGTCAACTCGGCTTTTTCCGGAAGTAATGCCTTATCAATTTCTTTTTGGGATAGAACCATAGTGCATCTCTCGCTTTTATGAATGTGCTATTTATTGGCAGAAAGTGTTTTTGAAATCGTTCGGCCCAGATCCGCCGGTGATTCGATAACGGTGACACCTTTTTCTGCAAGGATTTTTTTCTTGGCGCCGGCGGTCTCATCCGCTTGGGTGATGATCGCTCCGGCATGTCCCATCCGGCGTCCCGGTGGCGCCGTGTCTCCGGCGACAAACGCAAAAACAGGTTTGGTCACTGTGCCGCCAATCAATTCAGCGGCCTCAATTTCCATGCTGCCGCCGATCTCGCCGATGATCAAGATGGCTTCTGTTTCAGCATCATCCTGGAACAATAATAAAAGTTCAGCCATGGACGTCCCAATGATCGGATCACCGCCAATGCCAATGCAGGTGGATTGTCCGAGCCCTACATCACACAACTGATGAATCGCTTCATAGGTCAAGGTGCCGGAACGCGAAATGACGCCGATACTTCCTTTTTCGACGATAAACGCCGGCGTGATGCCCGCCTTGGCTTCTCCGGGCGAAATTAATCCCGGACAATTGGGGCCAATCAGACGCACGGATTTACCTTTGATATAGTTTTTAACCAACACCATATCTTCAACAGGAATTCCCTCGGTGATGCAGACGATCAGCTCAAAACCGGCATCGACCGCTTCCAGGATTGCATCTGCCGCGGCAAACGCCGGCACAAAAATAATGGAGACGTTGGCGGCTGTGGCGCGCCTGGCTTCGAGGCAACTGTCAAAAATCGGGACTTTGCCGTCCAGCGCCATTTGCCCGCCTTTTCCGGGGGTGACGCCGCCAACAACATTTTGTCCATAAAGCAGGCATTGCTCGGCATGGTAGCTTCCTTCTTGACCGGTTATGCCTTGAATGATCATTTTCGAATTTTTATTTAACAGAATTGACATGGTTCATTTTCTCTATTTTAGTATCCAGCAGCGGCTACGACTTTTTCAGCGGCATCCTCAAACGAATGCGCGGCAATTGTGGAAAGTCCGGATGATTTGATAATATCGCGCGCCAAATCGGCATTTGTTCCTTCAAGCCGAATGACAATGGGAACGGTCAAATTGAGTTCCTTTACCGCGTTGATGATGCCGTTGGCGATTCGGTCGCATCGTACAATGCCGCCGAAAATATTCACCAGCACGGATTTCACATTCTTATCGGAAAGAATAATTTTCAAGCCGTTCTTGACCGTTTCCTGAGTGGCGCCGCCACCCACATCCAAAAAGTTGGCGGGATTGCCGCCTTTAAATTTTATGATATCCATGGTCGCCATGGCCAGACCGGCGCCGTTCACCATGCATCCGATGTTGCCGTCCAGTTTGACATAATTCAGATTGTGTTTTCCGGCTTCCACTTCGGCTGGATTTTCTTCGGCAATGTCTCGCAGTTGATAAATCTCGTGTTGACGAAATTCGGCATTATCATCAAAATTGACTTTGGCGTCCAGCGCTATGAGCTGTTGCTGTTTTGTGATGACCAGCGGATTGATCTCAACGATGGTCGCATCGGTCTCGAGGTATAATCGATAGAGATTTTTGATGAGTGCTTTTAGCTGATTGGACAAGGCTTTGTCCAGGCCAAACAGACCGGTCAAATAACGAAGCTGATAATCTCTCGGACCAATCAGCGGATCAATCCACTCTTTGACAATTTTATCGGGCTGTGATTTCGCCACTTCTTCGATTTCTGTGCCGCCCTCAGTAGACGCGATGATGACGTTTTTCGCCCGGCTGCGATCGAGAGTAATCGCCAGATAAAATTCTTTGTTTATGTCAATGGCCTGGGTCACCAAAACTTTTCGAACAATGTGGCCGGATCCGCCGGTCTGTTTTGTCGACAATTCCATGCCGAGAATAGCGGAGACGGCGTCAAGGGCCTGGTCTTTTGATGACGCCACACGAATGCCGCCGGCTTTTCCCCGGCCGCCGGCGTGAATCTGCGCCTTGACAACAAATGATTGCACGTTGTGCTTTTCAATCAATCGCTGCAGCGCCTCTTCACTTTCCTGTTGATCCTGGATTAATACGCCGGGTGTTACAGGTATGCCGTATTTTTCAAATAACGCTATCGCCTGGTACTCGTGGATTTTCATGAGTCTTCCATGTTAGATAAACTTACTGGTTATTCGTTAGTTTATGTGCATAAAATGTTTTACGCTTTTGTGTCGCTGTTTTCGTCTTTCGGGCGCGGTTCGTGCAGTCGTTGATGAATGAACCACAAAATTTGCGTGGTCGAAATGATCCCATAATTTCCGGATTTTAGCAGCAGGGGTACATCTCGTCCACGACTCAATGCCAGAACATTGATGACATCGCCGACCGTATTGGTTTCGCTCAGCAGATCAAAACTGGGGCGCATGACATATGACACTTTTGTGGTGTCCCAGTCCATTGAACTCAAAACCACGTTCATGACGATGTCACGGTCCGTCAAAAGCCCCACCAGTTTATTGTTGTACGACACCAATACGGCCGACACTTTGTTACTTTTAAAATAAGAAATGACTTTGGTGATGGAGTCATGCACCGAAACAACCAGCGCGCGTTTGTGCCCAAACTCGTGGTACACCTCGCCGATGGGCGTACGCAAGATCGCGGTCAGCGGATCTTTGGTGGTCTTGAGAACTTCTTTGGCCTGCTCTTCCATGATCTTGAGTTCTTCGGTAAAGCCGATATCCGTGCCGATATTCATTTTGAACTTTTTGCCGCCCTCACTGACGCTCCAGTAGTTTTCGCCCTTGAGCAGTCGATGCACATTACGCCGTCCGTCAATGCTGATGGCTGTACTAATTTGCCGGGCGACCAGCTTTTCATAGCTGTCATGTTTTACTTTTCGGAAAATACCGACCGGTGTCGGATATTCGGGATAGGTGAGTTGTGACAGCTGATACGCATAGCTCGGATCCTCTCGGGTCACATCATGGACCGTAAGTTCAGTCTCACGCGCCCCGTCTTGGTCCAGGTGGACAATCTCGAGGTTGGAGCCATGCACGCGAACACCTTTGTTGGATTCTTTGCCAAACTTTAATGGTTTGCCATGTTCCAGAAAAAGAATGCGTTCATCTCGAACATCCCGACCAGCGATTTCGGCCCAGGCGTTGTTGTTAAAAATCACGCAATTTTGAAAGACTTCGACAAACGACACACCTTTATGCAGTGCCGCCTGTATCAATATTTCTTTCATGTGTTTGGGATTATTATCGATGGTGCGCGCAATAAAGGTGGCTTCGGAGGCGATGGCCACGCTGATTGGATTAATGGACAGTTCCAAAGTACCCATCGGACTTGTTTTGGTTTTAAATCCTTGTGGGGTTGTTGGACTGTATTGTCCTTTGGTCAAACCATAAATGCGGTTATTAAAAAGGATGATATTGATATCCACATTTCGCCGCAACGTATGCAAAAAATGATTGCCGCCGATACTGAGGCCGTCACCATCTCCGGTCATCACCCAGACGGAAAGGTCGGGATTGGCGACTTTGATGCCCGTGGCAATGGCCGGCGCGCGTCCGTGAATGCTGTGAAAGCCGTACGTATTCATGTAATAGGGAAATCGGCTCGAACAGCCAATGCCGCTGACAAATACGAACTTTTCCTTCGGGATACCCAATTCGGGCAAGACATTTTGTACGGCGTTCAATATTGCATAATCGCCACAGCCGGGACACCAGCGAACGTCTGACGACGAAATAAAATCTTTGCGTGTTAACGCATCGGATAGAGTTGGTGTTAACATTATTTATCACTCAATTTTTGAGATTCAAAAGTTGACGAATTTTTTGTTCAACTTCACTGACCAGGAAATTTCGTCCCTGCACTTTACTGTATGTCTTGATGTCTTTTAAAAATTTGGCACGTAACAGAAGGGCCAACTGACCAAGATTACATTCAGGTAAAAGTATCTGATCATACTTGTCGAGAATGTCCCCAACGCCTTTGGGGAGCGGATTCAAATATCTCAAATGAAGGTGCCCGATCTTGGCGCCTTCCCTGAGCAGATTTTTGACGGCGCTCCGAATGGGGCCATAGGTGCTTCCCCAACCGAGGACGAGCAAATCTCCTTCCTTCTCGCCAAAAACAGATGCCGGTGGAATTTTGTCGGCGACTCTTTCAATTTTTTCGGCGCGAATATTAACCATCTCCTCGTGGTTGAGAGGATCGTAGCTGACCGCGCCTTCTCTGTTCTTTTCCAATCCACCAATGCGATGTTCAAATCCCGGACGGCCGGGGATGGCCAAACGTCTTGCCAGCGTGGCAGGATCGCGTTCGTAGGGGATATAATCTTCGCCGTGACGAATGGGTTCAACAGAAATATCGGGAATTTCGCTGATGTGCGGCACCTTCCAGGTTTCCGAGCCGTTGGCGATATAGCTGTCGGAGAGCAAAATAACCGGCGTTCGAAACAGAATCGCAAGCCTGGCCGCTTCAATGGCGGTTTGGAAACAATCGCTTGGCGATGCTGCCGCGAGAATTACCAGCGGCGATTCGCCGTTTCGGCCAAAAAAGGCTTGCAGCAGATCGGCTTGCTCAGTTTTCGTCGGCAATCCTGTGCTCGGCCCGGCCCGCTGCACATTGACAACGATGAGCGGCAGTTCCGCCATCACGGCCAGACCGATCATTTCGGACTTGAGGCAGAGTCCCGGACCACTCGTTGTGGTGATACCCAGGCTTCCGGCATACGCGGCGCCCAGCGCGACACCGCAGGCGGCTATTTCATCTTCAGCCTGGACGGTCTTGAGATTAAAGTTTTTGTATTTGGACATCGCCTCCAAAATAGAGGTGGCGGGGGTGATTGGATAGCTGCCCAAGACAATATCTCGCCAGCTATTTTCAGATGCGGTTAACAACCCGACGGCCATCGCTTCGTTGCCGTCAATTTTTCGATAAATACCATCTTCAACCGGAGCACGATTGATGGTGCAACTATAACTCCCGGCGCTTATCGATTCTCCATGATGAAAGCCGCTCCGTAACGCTGCGACATTCGCCGCGGCAATGTCCGGCTTTTTCTCCCATTTATAATTGATCCAGCTTTCCGCGATGTCGAGCTGTTTGGAGCAGAGATTGAACAGAAAACCGAGTATAAAAAAGTTCTTACACCTGACTTTTTCGACGGTCTTTAGCGGGCTCTCGGCCAGCGCCTCTTTTGTTTTGGTGATCGCATCAAGCTTGATCACCTGAAAGCGTTTTTCCAGATTATGTTCTTTGAACGGATCTTTCGTATAATGCGCCTTGTCCCAATCTTCCTTGGTAAAAGAATCGGTATTGATAATGAGCAGAGCGCCTTCCTGCAAATCATTTATATTGACTTTAAGAGCAGCCGGATTCATTGCGACAAGACAATCCGCAGAATCGCCTGGTGTCAACACATTGCCGCTGCCGAAATGTATCTGAAAGCCGGACACGCCGGGTAATGAACCGGCGGGCGCGCGAATTTCAGACGGGTAATCCGGAAAAGTACAAATATCGTTTCCACTCATGGCCACAGTATCGGCAAAGAGTTCGCCAATAATTTGCATGCCATCGCCAGAGTCGCCGGCGAGCCGAATGACAATGGACTCTTTATGGTGACCATTTGAGATGGCGACAGATTTTTGGGATTTCTGTTTAACAGCACTTGTTGTGGGCAAGGATTATCCTCCTGCTGTGTCGGTTGATGAGATGCTACTGTCGGGTGGCAAGTTGAGAACTTCAGAGGGCATATTTTCAGCAATGTAATTCATCAAATTACGATCGGACAGAATTCCGGAGACTTTATTGTCCGCCGACAAAACCGGAAGGTGGCGTAATTTTTCATGATAAAATGTATCGACCGTATCGAGGACGGACGAATTTTGATCGATCTTTCGGACGGTCGTGGTCATGATGTTGTCGATACTTGCATCTGCCGAGAGCGTTGATCCGACAAAAGTTTGCATGAGATCGCCAATCGTCACAACGCCGGCGATCTCATCATTCTCTCCGGACACAAGAACGCAGCCGATATTTTTTTGCTGCATCAGCGCAACGACCTCTTTTATCGTCGTCCCTTTTTTCACAAAAGCGGCGGCTTGCTGGGGCACTTGACTAACGCTCTGATCCCAAAAAGAAATTTTGGTTTGGTTTGGCATAAAATCCACTCGTCGTTATTATACTTTAAACCTATACTGATCGTTGTAGCTTTTATGCAAGCAAATAACGATAAATATACATTTTTGTCAAGTTTTTTTTAATGCGTGATCAAGTAAATTCGTCCGGATTCAATTAAAGATCCAAACTTTAATATTCTCCTTGTAATTTGAAAATCACTGTTTTATATTTTTTCCGCGGAGGCTACCTGCAACTTTGTTTCACTTGTAATTGTCCGTCTCACCTCAATCAGGAGTCTACTTATGCGTTATGTGAAGCATTTTGGCACGTGGGGTTATGTGTTTCATCGCCTCAGTGGTCTGGCTCTCACCGGCTACATCCTCATCCACATTTATCTCGTGAGCGGGCTGCATAACCGAGCCGCCTGGCAAGCAGAGATGCAGATTTTCAGAAATCCTGTGCTGATGGTTCTCGAATGGTGCCTGTTTAGCGTGGTCGTTTTTCACGCATTAAACGGCATCCGCATTTTTATTGTGGATTATTTTAATGGCGCGCGTTTTCACAAACAATTATTAACCGGCGTCTTTGTGCTCAGCATTTTGCTGTTTCTCGGCATGGGCGCCATCATGTTCCTGGAATGAGTGAGGTGAATTATGGCTTATCGATATGAAGGTTCAAGAAGCACCGGCTCATTTGGCTGGTTTTTTCAACGCATTACCGGCGCCATTCTTTTTGTCCAGGTTCTGGCGCATTTTTATATTGCGCATCACACCTGGGATGCCGGACACGATTGGGCGACCATTGTGGAACGACTTTCCAATCCCTATATGAGAGCATTTTATCTCGTTTTTGTTTCTCTTGGACTTTATCACGGCCTTAACGGCCTATGGGCTGTCATTCGTGATTATCATATGTCTGCGCTGCTGCGGAAAATCCTTTTCGCTGCCGTGGTCACAGCCGGTCTTTTTCTGGGCGTTTTGGGATTCATCACCATGCTGACGCTGCCCAGATTAGGCTGAGTTTTTTCTCATCAACTCCAATAAAAAGCAGATATATGTGAACGAGATAAAGAGGTAAATATGTCGATAAAGCATGATGTAGTTGTCGTTGGCGCCGGGCTCGCGGGTCTGCGTGCCGCACTGGAAGCCTCCGCGCACTATGATGTCGCGGTTATTTCAAAAATTCACCCGTTACGATCACACAGCGGCGCCGCCCAGGGCGGTATCGCGGCATCGCTTGGAAATATTGAGGAAGATCATATTGACTGGCACTTTTTTGATACCGTCAAAGGCAGCGATTATCTCGGCGATCAGGATGCCATCGAACTTTTGGTAAACGATGCCCATCCCGCCATTTACGAGATGGAGCATATGGGGTGTCCGTTCAGCCGAACGGACGACGGCAAAATCCATCAACGCAAGTTTGGCGGTCATACGCGCAATTACGGTGAAGGGGCGGTGCTGCGCGCCTGCTTTGCCGCCGATCGAACCGGGCACGCGCTGCTGCACACGCTGTATGATCAATGTGTAAAAAATAACGTGCGTTTTTATTCGGAATTTTATGTCACCGATCTGATCATCAAAGATAATATCGCCAGAGGCCTGGTGGCGTACGATATGCAGAACGGTCAGCTCCTCGCCTTTCACAGCAAAGTGGTGATGTTCGGCACCGGCGGTTATGGCCGCGCCTTCAAAATCACCTCCAATGCGCATGCCAATACCGGCGACGGTCTTGGCATTGTGCTCCGCGCCGGTCTGCCGCTGCAGGACATGGAGTTTGTGCAATTCCATCCCACCGGCGTGTATCAATACGGCATTCTCGTATCCGAAGGAGCGCGCGGTGAAGGTGCCTATCTCCTGAACGGCAAGGGCGAACGATTTATGGAAAAGTATGCCCCAAAGCTGATGGAGTTGGCGCCGCGAGATTTAACCTCCCGCTCCATTCAAACGGAAATTGATCAGGGCCGCGGCATCAACGGCGAGGGCTATGTTCATCTCGATTTACGCCACCTTGGTGAAGCGAAAATAATGGAGCGTTTGCCGGAAATACGCAGTTTTTGCCGAAAAATTGTTGGTGTTGATCCGGTGAAAGAACCGATCCCGATTGAGCCGACGGCGCACTATTCCATGGGCGGCATTCCGGTTACCGTGGATGCAGAAGTTTTGGCGGATGGCAAAGACACGCTTGTTGAAGGCTTTTACGCCGCCGGTGAATGTTCCTGCGTATCCGTTCACGGCGCCAATCGTTTGGGCACCAATTCTTTGTTGGAAGCTCTGGTGTACGGCCGCCGCGCCGGAAAGGCCATCGTAAAATTTCTCATCAAAAATGGTTTGGAAAAAGCAGAGCTGCCGCATGACGCGGTGGATGGCGCATTCTCCCGAGTTTATAACTTAAAGGATAATTCCGGGAATGAAAAAGTCGGTGTCCTCCGTAAGGAATTGCAGGCGATTATGATGTCGAACGTCGGCGTCTTTCGGCATGAAGATAAATTGAAAGTGGCGTTGGAAAAAGTGCAGGAACTTGAGCAACGCGCCCGTAACATTCAAATTGATGACAAAGGTCTCAAATTTAACACGGATTTGTCCGAGATGATGGAACTGGATAATCTCCTGCATTTTGCCGGATTAATTATCGGCGGTGCGTTGAATCGCCAGGAAAGTCGCGGCGCGCAGTCGCGCACGGATTTCCCCAAACGCGATGACGTCAACTGGTTGAAACATACCATCGCATTCAAAAAAGACGGCGAGATCACATTCGATTACAAGCCTGTCGTTATTACGAAATTCCAACCGCAAGAAAGGAAATACTAATGATACAGGTACAAGTCACAATTGCCCGGTTCAATCCCGAGAATGGCGATACAAAACCATACAAAAAAATATATACTGTTGAAGCGCCGCTGACCGCCAAAGTGCTGGATTTGCTGCACAAGATCAAATGGGAGCAGGACGGAACGCTGGCGTTTCGCCGCTCGTGCGCGCACGGCATTTGCGGATCATGCGCCATGAAAATCAACGGCGCCAATATGCTGGCCTGTGAAGCGCTTATCGGCAATTTTAGAAATCCCAAAAAAATCACGGTCGAACCGTTGCAGGCGCTGCCGGTCATTAAAGACCTTGTCGTGGACATGACCGACTTTTTCGCCAAATACGAAATCGTCAAGCCCTATCTGATCAACAAAACACAACCGCCATCAGCCGAATGGATTCAGTCGCCTGAGCAGCGGGAAGACATTGGCGAGTCGACGACGTGTATCCAGTGTGCCTCGTGTTCAACGTCGTGTCCGTCAAACTGGAAAAATCCCAACTTTCTCGGCCCAGCCGCCATTTTAAAGGCCTATCGCTATACCTTTGATTCTCGCGATGAGGGCGCTGACGAGCGGCTGACAGTGCTGGATACGGCGGATGGCGTTTGGCGCTGTCACACGATCTTTAACTGTGTGGAGGCGTGTCCAAAAGACATCAATTTGACATGGCATATTTCTGAGGTGAAAAAACGCCTGGTCAGTCGTGAATTGTAAACCGCATTGAGAACGCCGGTCCCGGACCGCGTTCTCTTTTCCCCATTGATTGTTCAATTCTGCACGTTGGTCGATGCACAAGCGTGCAGAATGTACTTGTGTAATTTTCGCTTCATATCAAGTTGGTCAAACACACGGCTCAGTGAGCCCATGCCGGAATAATGTTGAGCTGAATATCAAAAATGGCCGGCGCCAGCGTAAATGTCAGAATTGTGATCAGCAGCGTGAACAGCAGGTTCATATAAATTCCCGCCTTCACCATATGAACAATCTCAAGATTTCCGCTGCCAAAGACAATCGCGTTCGGTGGCGTCGCGACGGGCAACATGAAAGCGCAGCTCGATGCAATTGTCGCCGGCAGCAACAGCAGCAATGGATTTTGCCCCAAGCTCAAAGCAAGAGCGGCCATGATCGGCAAAAATGCCGCGGCTGTCGCTGTATTGCTGGTGATTTCCGTCAACAATATGATGACCCCGGTTACCGTCAGAGCAATAAGCCACACCGGCGCCGCCTGCATCACGGATAATTGTCCCCCGATCCACGTTGACAGCCCGGTGCTGTTGATGGCGCCGGCTAATGACAAACCGCCGCCAAAAAGCAGTAAAATACCCCACGGTAAATTTTCCGCCGTTTTCCAATCAAGTAAAAAAGTACTTTTTTCGCTTCCCGATAGCGTAAAAAAAGTCAGAAATGCTCCCAGCAGTGCGATTCCGGTATCGGTCAAACCTGGTAGAAATTTTGACAACAGCGGGCGGCAAATCCAGAGTATGGCCACGAGCGCAAATATCGCAGCGGTCTTTTTTTCGGGGGATGTCATGGGTCCCAGTTTTTCAAGTTCATCGCGAATAATATTGTGACCAAGGGTTGTCGATGTTCGTGTGAGCGGAAACGCCAGAACGGTCAATACGAAAAAACCGATCGGCAAGCCGATAAGAACGAGCGGCAGTCCCACTGCCATCCACTGGGCAAAACCGATGGTAATATTGTACGATTCGTGCAGAAATCCCGCCAGCAATGCATTTGGCGGCGTGCCGACCAGCGTGCCAAGCCCACCGATACTCGAGGCATACGCCAGGCCGATCAACAGCGCCCTGCTAAAATTATCGCTCACAAGAGTCGATTGTGAGCCGCGGGCGAGTTCGACGACGGAAATGGCGATGGGCAGCACCATCAACGTTGTTGCAGTGTTGCTCACCCACATGCTAAGGACGGCGGTGGCCAGCATGAATCCGGTGAGAATGGAGCGTTGATTCATGCCAACGGCGGCAATTATGGAGAGTGCGATTCGCTTGTGTAAATTCCATCGCTGCATGGATATGGCAATGATGAATCCTCCCATGAATAAAAAAATGAGGGGATTGGCATATGGTGCGGCAGCCGTCTTGACATCTTTGATTCCAAATAGCGGAAATAACACGATGGGAAACATGGCGGTTACCGGGATCGGTATGGATTCCGTCACCCAAAATGTTGCCATTAATACGCCAATAGCGGCGACTCGCCAACCGGTCATCTGCAATCCCTCGGGTGGTGGCAGAATCAGTAGCAGGGAAAAAATTAGCGGCGCAATCAGAAAGCCGCTCTTTTTCAAAGAAGAGGTGTTGTTTGCTGTCATTCGCTACCTTGCTTGTCAATTACCATTGTCATAAGAATTCGCTACGCTTTTTGTTCAGTTTTTCTATGCCTTTGCCAAAGGATCGGCTAAAAAGAGCATGCTTGCATCGTAAATCCATCGAATACCGGATTCGCCCCCATTATCCCTAACCTCGATACCCCGGAAGAATAAAAGAGAATGGGAATCGGATGGGAACAGCGATACACGGATTTGATTTACAGCACAAATATCCAATCCGTTTTTATTTGTAGAATCCAAAATCGATGTCCACTGCTTTTTCAAAAGCCGAAAAAGCCGGAATCTAAAAGGATTTAAAATATTACAAAAATTGGCCAAAAGTGAACTTTTAATGCATTAATGATCAGCTCGTAAAAAGTTAGACTACAAGTCATCGCGAGGAGCGGAGCGACGAAGCGATCTCAAAAAAACAAGATGTTAGCCGAGGCATGAGATTGCTTCGCTTCGCTCGCAATGACTTTTCGGACTTTTTACGAATGCATCATTAATATAGCATTTAAATTTTAGTTTTCAAAAAAAGTAAGTTGGCCGGACTCTGGCCATCTTGTGTACAAAATGTCGTCGAGAGTCAATTATTCCTTTTGTTCCACAACCGCCGTTTGGAAAGTTAAGGATGCGCTGTCTTTGTTAATTTAAGTGTTTACTTTTAAACAAATTCATCCTATTTTTTGCCGGTAAACGGACCAGAGTTTATAGTCTCAATTGTCTATCATCCCCAAAAAGCGAGTGTTGTGTAGCACATGAAAGTAGCCCTGTTTATCCCCTGTTTATCAGAACATCTCTACCCGGAATCCGCCTTGTCCATGGTCAAAGTGCTTCGTTTTTTCGGCGCGGAAATTGAATATGTGGACGGCCAGACCTGTTGCGGACAGCCCGCATTTAACTCGGGCTATCGAAAAGAAATTATTCCATTGGTCGAACGATTTATCGAGCTGTTTCACGATAAAGAATATGTCGTAGCGCCGTCCGGTTCCTGCGTCACGATGGTGCGAAAATTTTATTATGATATAAACATCCGGCCCGACTTGTTTGAGGCGCGCGACGTACTGGCGGGTAAAATATTCGAATTTAGTGAATTTCTCGTCGATGTGGCCAGGATCGATACGATTGACGGATCTTTTCCGCACACCGTTACTTATCATGATTCCTGTCATTTGAATCGCGAATTGGGTGTTTATCGCCAGCCACGCCAACTCATTCGATCCATCCACAAGATTCATTTTGTTGAAATGGAACAGCCGGATCTGTGCTGCGGTTTTGGCGGAACTTTTTCTTATAAATTTCCGGAACTCTCCATTTCAATGGTCGAACGCAAATGCCGCTACATCGAAGAGAGTGGCGCCGAGTTTTGCGTCGGTGCGGACTCGAGTTGTTTGATGAATATTGAGGGTTATCTTCGAAAACATGCGATGAAAGCGAAAACGATGCACATCGCCGATTTACTGGCCACATCCCTGGATTTATAATATGAACCTGAA
>CAYSNA010000020.1:0-24206 GCA_964432185.1 uncultured Cytophagia bacterium | reverse complement strand
GCGGTGATGCCGGCCGCGAGCAAGCGGCCGTACTCGTTCGGCGCATTCTGCGCGATGCGCATGCCGCGGTAGAGAATCAGCGCAAACAGCGCCAGCACGCCGAGCGTGCCGAACAGGCCAAGCTCCTCGCCGATGACGCTGTAGATCATGTCTTTATAAGCTTCGGGCAGAAACTCGTATTTTTGCACGCTATTTCCAATGCCGACGCCCACCGGTCCGCCAAGCGCAAAACTGATGAGCGACTGTTTGATCTGAAAACTCGGCTCGCCAATGCCGAACAGCGGTTTCAAATACGAAATAACCCGCTGAATCATATAGTTATTGAACTGCAGATAAATCAGCGCGCCGCCGAAAAAAGTCATGCCGGTCAAAAACAGAAAACCGAGTTTAACGCGCGCAAAAAAGAACATGGCAAAGGCGATCAGCGTGATCATGACAGCCGTGCCCAAATCTTTCTCAAAGGCCACCAAACCAACAACGGTAAAGACAATCGCCAGAAATGACAGATAGGTCTTGTAATTTTTCAGTTCATCCTGATACTCGTAGAGAAAGCGTGCCAGCACGAGGATCAAGGCGTAACGGGCAAAATCCGATGGCTGAAAGGTAAAACCGAAAAACCGCAGCCAGCGTGATGCTTCATCGCGCGACACGACAAATGGCAGATTGGTGAACAACAAAAGCAATAAAATGACGGCACCGAATAAAAACAGCGGCGATAGTCCAAGCCAGCGTTCGTAATGCACGCCGGCGACAATCACCATGAGCAGCAAACCAAGCACAATTTTGACGCCCTGTTTTGATATAAAATAGGTGCTGCCGTCCACCGTACGGGCGTGGTGCCGCAAGTCGGCAGCACGATCAATATCGCCCGCTTCTTCGGCCTTGTCCGCACGATCAAGAATTTGCTGACGCACCACACTGTCAGCCTTGAACGAGCTGGCCGAATAAACGATGGCCGCGCCGAGCACCACGAGAAAAAGCACGCTGAATAACAGCACAAAGTCGATTTGCAGCCAGTGTATGTTTACTTTTTTACTCATATGTTCTTAAGGTCATGTTCTCAAAAAAGTACAGTCGTTTAGCGAATCTTGAACGTTGCAAGCGCCACCAATGCGAACAGAATGCCGACGATCCAGAAGCGGACGACCACTTTCGGTTCCGCCCAGCCTTTGAGTTCAAAATGGTGATGAATCGGCGCCATGCGGAAAACGCGTTTGCCGGTACGCTTGAACACCGCAACCTGGATAATGACGGACAAGGTTTCGATCACCCAGATGCCGCAGATCAACACCAGCCAAATCTCTTTTTTCAATAATATCGCCACCGTGGCAATGGCGCCGCCAAGCGCCAGCGATCCGGTATCGCCCATAAACACTTGCGCCGGATAGGTATTCCACCACAAGTAGCCGAGCGTGGCGCCAAACAAGGCCGAACAATAAATGGCCAGTTCGCCGGCGCTTGGAATGTGCCAGATATTCAAATAGCCGGAAAACAGCGCATGCGCCGTCACGTAGGCAATGACCGCAAACGTTGCCGCGGCGATGGCCGTCAAGCCGGTGAGCAATCCATCCAGGCCATCTGTCAAATTGGACGAATTCGACGTGCCGGTGATCAAAAACGCCACAACGGGGATATAAAACACGCCAAACGGCAGAGCGACATTTTTAAACAATGGCAGCATGGTGGAACTTTTGATCGCACTATCTTCCGGGAAAAAATAGAGAATACAACCTACGGTAAGCCCGAGGGTGATCTGGCCGAGCAGTTTCCAACGGCCGATTAATCCTTTGGGATATTTTTTGACGATCTTTAACCAGTCATCCAGAAAACCGATTAATCCAAGCCCAACTGTGACCAACAGCACGAGAAAAACATTTTGCTGTCCAATGCGCGCAAACAACAGGGTTGACAAAAGCACGCCGGCGAGGATGATGATCCCGCCCATGGACGGTGTACCGCGTTTGCTGAGATGCGATTGTGGACCGTCGAGGCGAATCTCTTCACCGATTTGATTTTTCTTCAGCAGGCGTATGATGATCGGGCCGATGAACAGACTGAACAGCAGCGCAACAACTGCGGCCATGGCCGCGCGGAACGTAATGTAGCGAAAGACATTAAAGCCGATCCAGCTTTCACTTATGGGTTCAAACAGATAATAGAGCATGCGGTGTCCTATGCAGTTTCCATCAATGCGTTAACCACGTGTTCCATCTGCATGGAACGTGATCCTTTCACTAAAATAACGTCGTCTTTGTTCACATATGCTTTCAGGTGACGGATCAACTCATCGCGATTTTCAAAATGTTTAACGAGTTGAAAATCCATCTGTTGTGCCCGTTGCGCCAGGACCGCGGTAAAACGACCGAAGAGAAAAAGGGCATCAACTTTATTTTCTTTGGCGATAACCGCCAGTTTCTCGTGTTCACTCTGAGCAAACTCGCCCAGCTCGAGCATATCGGCCAGTACGGCGATTCGGCGGCCGTGGCCTCTTGAAATATCCGCCAACGTTTGCAGCGCGGCCTTGCAGCTGCCGGGATTGGCGTTATAAGCATCGTCAATGACAAGATAGTTTTCGCTTCGGCACACGGTCATTCGATGTTCAACAAAATTAACCGACTCGACCGCCCGGCTGATCTTTTCCATCGGGACAGCAAATTGTCGTCCAACACAAATGGCCGCGAGCGCATTATAGATATTATGACGCCCCGGGATGCTCAGTTGAAAGTCCTGGCCATCCACAGTGAATTGATAGCGGCCGTTCAGATCACAACGGATATTGTCAGCTTTTACATCACACGATTCCGAGAGACCAAACGTCACTCGTTCCGTTGATGGAAAGTGCCGTGTGCTCAATGTCTCATCATCGCGATTATAAATGGCGAGACACTCTGTATGAGCGTGATCGAAAATTTCCATTTTGGCATTCGCAACGCCGTCCAGGCTTTTTAAAAATTCGACATGCGCATAGCCGATATTCAGCAGCACGCACACATCAGGTTCGACCAAATAACTCAGATGCGAAATTTCACCAAAATTGGATGTGCCGAGTTCAGCGACAAGAATCTCATGCTCGGGCTGCAAATCCAAAAGCGTAGCCGGCACGCCGATGTGGTTATTAAACGATTTTGTATTTTTATGAACACTGAACTTTTGCGACAACACCGCGTGGAGAAACTCTTTGCACGTTGTTTTGCCGGCGCTGCCGGTCAACGCCACGACGGTTGGCGCCATTTTTTGCCGGTAATAGCGGGCCATCTCCTGATACGCCTTGAGAGTATCCTCAACATAAATCAGCGGCTGACTGTCGCTTGCCGAAAAATCGTTTTCGACCAACGCCGCGACTGCACCGTTTTTCAGCGCGACATCAACAAAAACGTGTCCATCAAACTTTTCGCCACGGATAGCGACGAACAACTCGCCGTTTTTTACGCTCCGCGAATCCGTCGAAATGCCTTGCAACGGTTGCGGGGAGAGGTCGCCAGCAATCCGGCACGGAAAAAGTTCGATTATTTCAGTCAACGTGAGTAGCATGTGAATCCTTAAATCTCGGATTTACAAATGAGCCGCACTTTATCGCCGACGGCCACTTGCGCGCCGGCATTCGGCTCCTGTCGGACAACCTGGCCGCTGCCGTTAATTTCAACTTTGAGGCGGCGTTTCGTCAACACATTCACAGCGTTGCGCAGCGGCAGATTGACGACGGACGGCAAGGCCAATACGGAATCGGGCACTGTGGTTTTTATATCCGTCGTCAGATAAATAAAATCGTTTTCCGGAATGGAATCTCCGGGCGCCGGTTCCTGGGCGACAATTTGCGAGCCGTCCCCATAAACGCGAAAATCGAGCGAACGGGTGCGCATCATTTTAACGGCGTCGTCTTTTTCCAGACCAACGAGATTGGGCATGGCAAAAGCGCGGTTGTCGACCAGGACATTTTCCGAATCATCTTTTTTGAAATAATTCAATCCTTCCAGACGCACCAGGCGTTCGGCAATGCCTTTGAAACACGGTGCAGCCACAGAACCGCCATAATAGGAGCCGCGCGGCTCTCTGATCATGACGTAAATAACAACCTGCGGATTATCCTTGGGGAAAAATCCGCCAAAGCTTGAGATATAGCGATTGGCAGCATAACCGCCGACATCAGTTCGCACCACGTGGGCGGTACCGGTTTTACCGCACACATCCAGGCTGTCAATGCGCGCGTTCACGCCGGTGCCGCGCGTGACGACATCCGCCATAAAATCGCGCATCAACGCGGCTGTCTCTTCAGAAATGACCTTGCGTCGCTCGGCGTTCGCATCAAAATAAACCGGCTTGCCGTCCTGGTAAACTTCTTTAATAATTCGCGGCGATACATAATAGCCGTCATTGGCGATCGTCGCATACATGGCGCACATTTGCAGCGGTGTGACAGCGATCTCGTGACCGTAAGAAAATGTGAGCTGCGAGAACGGCACCCAATCGCGTGGGTGCTTCAAGGTGCCGCTGATTTCACCGTACAGTTCAATGCCGCTCTTTTGGCCAAAACCAAAACGCCTGGCATAGTCATGCATGATGCGTTTATCAAAATCCATTGCCTTTTTCGCCATGCCGATATTGGATGACTTGACGAGAACATCGCGCATGGTGAGCATGCCATATTTTTGTGTATCCTGGATCTTTTCACCCATGATGTTCCAGGTGCCGTTTTCACAGAATACCTGATCGGTTTCGACTGCGTAGCCGGCATCAATCATGGCCGCCATCATGGCGGGTTTGAACGTGGAGCCGGGTTCAAACTGATCGGTGATCGCGGCAAGTTTCCAGGCCGAGTTGCCGTAATCGCCGTAATGATTCGGATCAAAAGTTGGTGACGAGCAGATCGCCAGGATTTCACCGGACACCGGTTCCATAATAACCACCGAACCGCCGAGCGCGTTATACTGCTCGACGGTCTTTTGCAATTCTTCTTCGGCAATTCGCTGATAGCGATAATCGAGCGTCAGCACCACATCATCGCCATGATCCGGCTGCCGGATCGGGTAATGCGGATGCGAAAATAGCCGGGAGCGTCCGGTGCGTTGCATGATCGCCATGCCCGGCTTGCCGGCCAATTTGTCGTCCCAGGCCAGCTCCATGCCGTAACCGCCAACACCGTCACTGCGCGTAAACCCCACGACCTGAGCGCCGATCCGACCTTTTGGATAGCTCCGACGTAAATCCTCGCGACAACCGAGATAATCCATATTCAATTTGGCGATGCGATCCTCAATTTCAACCGGCTGCTTTTTTGCAATCTCCACCCAGCCGGATCGTTTACGTATTTTTTTCACAATTATGTCATAAGGCACATTGATGATCGGCGACAATCGGGCGGCTGTGGCGTGAACATCGCGAACTTTTTCGGTATTAACGACAACATTAATCGCCGGGATATTGAAGGCGAACAAACTGCCGTTGCGGTCATAAATTTTGCCGCGCTCCGATTCGAGCGTCAAGACCTCGGGATTCTGACTGCTCGCCTCGGCAACAAACTTGTCGCGCTGAATAATGTGCACCGATACCAGACGAATCGCCAGGACGAACACAAAGGCGGACATCAGTAGCGTAAAACAACCCAATCGGGCATTTTTTTCAGAGCGACGTTTTGCCATGTCAATGAACTTTATGAATATTAATTTTTTCCGCCGGAACGATCTTTATTTTTTCGCCCAACACACGGCGGATGCGTTCGGGATCCTTTAACTCTTCAAGCTCAAGCGTCAACATATCGCATTGGCGCTCGAGGGATTTCAAATCATTGCGCAAATCTTCATTTTGTCGATTCAGATAGGTGATTGAGACATTCTGCCAGACATTAACGAAACAATAAAGGGCAAAAAAGCCGAGCACAATCATGGCAGTTTTGCTGAACTTTAAATTATCCCTGATCTTTTTTGACAAGGATTTTTTTGTCGGTGTTATCGTCATAATTTCTCAACCACTCGCAGTCGTGCTGAACGCGCGCTCGAGTTTTCGGCAATTTCTTCGTTCGTTGGTTTGATAAGCTTGCTAATAACTTTGATCGTCGGTTCTTTGCCGCAAACGCATTGAGGCAATTCTTTGGGACAGGTGCATGGATGCGTCTCGCGATAAATAAAATCTTTCACCAAACGCGATTCCAGCGAATGATACTCAATCACTGCCAGACGGCCACCGGGAGCTAACATTTCAAGCGCATCCGGCAGGAAACGCTCAATGCTGCGCAACTCGTCATTTATATAAATACGCAGGGCTTGAAAAACCCGCGCCAACGTCTTGATAATATGGTTTTCACCAACAGCGCGGCGCACGATCTCGGCCAGCTCGGCCGTCGTAGTTATGTGTTGCCGCTTGCGCGCTTCAACAATAAAACGGGCAATCCGTCGGGATCTCCGTTCCTCGCCGTACTTGTACAAGATATCAGCGATATTTTTTTCGCTAAACTGATTAATTATGTCGCCAGCGGTAGGACCTGCACTCTGCATCCTCATATCGAGAGGACCATCTGCTGAATACATAAAGCCTCGGCCTGGTTCGGAAATTTGCAACATAGACACACCTAAATCACAGACAATGCCGTCAACCACACGGACATTTATTGACGTGAGTAGCTCTTTAATTTCTGCAAAGTTACCTTGAACTGCTTTAAATCGTTCGCCAAAAGGTGCCAGCCTGTGTTGCGCGCGCTCAATGGCTTGTGCATCTCGGTCAATGCCGATCACCAACCCTTCAGCATTCAGAGACTCAAGTATCGCCTTTGAATGACCACCATCACCCAATGTCACATCACAAAAGATTCGACCAGACGCCAGATTAAGAGCATCCAAAACATCCTGCAGCAGCACCGGCTTGTGAAATGCATCAACCACGAATGCCCTATCAACTTAGAGTTTCCGTCTCAGACCCTGAATAACCTCTTCCTTCTCGGTTCTGATCTCATCATAAACTTCGGGATTCCAGATTTCAATTCGATTGCGAATCCCGATCACCGTCACCTCGCTCAATCCACCCAGCCGGGCATATTGAATGAGATGCGGCGGTAATGTTACTCTCCCTTGTTTGTCAAAAGTCGTTTCCAATTTACGACCGAGAAATTCCCGCTCGACAAGATCCATCTCTTCCTGAGACAAATCGCTATCGTAAAAGATTTTCTGAAACTCGTTCCAACTGTCTTTATAATATCCTGTGATACATGGATCAAAACCACGTGTGAGGATAATGTCATTTTGCTGGTCCTCCGGAAAGGCCATGCGAAAACGTGTCGGCACAGCGATGCGTCCTTTCGGATCGAGCGACACATTATTTCGTCCACTTAGCTCTAACATTAATCACCACAACACTGGTTCAAATTGTTTTATTTCACCTTATTTCACCACTTTTCACCTAAAAGTAACAGATTAAAAGGGAAAAAGTCAAGAAATATTTATGTTTTTGCGGAATCTTTTTACGATTCAATCAGTTCGTAATTTTCTAATTTCTAACCAGTTAAAATGGGATGAGAGTTTAGATGGATGGCCAGAGGTTTAAAACACGCTCAATAACTTTGGGCGTAATCTCCACTTAAAAATTGGCACAAAATGTTAAATCAACGAATTTGGTCTCTTTGTACCAGCATATGTGACGTTACTCATTAGACCAGCCGAACAGTACAATCCTTGTCACATATCGGCATAAATTCTATTGAACGGTTTTCGTCTGCATGGTCTATTTTTTGCAATAAAAGCACGAGCTTTTGGACATAACTCAAATAACAAACAAATAAACAATAACTTGCAAAAATAGAATATTGTTAAGCAGATTTCAACTTTGCACATGTTATGAAAAAAATTGTCGTACCGGTATACAAATCAGCACAAACGGACATTTTTACTTTTGAGAGGAAAGGTTGATGAAACCTGCAAATTTTCTTGCGCTTGTATTCATTTTTTTAGCAACAGCGGCTTATTCGGTCAGCACAGAAATTGGCTTGTCCAGCGCGGATGCATCATTTCTTGGCGAGCAGACTAACGACATCGCCGGCCATCACGTCTCAATTATTGGCGATATTAATAATGATTCTTTCGATGATTTTATCATCACCGCACCCGGGTGGGATCAAAATGAAAAATCGGCGAATAATGGCGCGGCGTACCTGTTCTATGGCCGAGCATCCGGCTTTAGTGGCACCATAGATATTACCGGGGCCGACGCCATTTTCATCGGCAATACAGGCCAGGAAGCGGCACACGATGCATTTGGCATCGGCGATGTGGATCACGACGGCTATAATGACTTTGCTATCGGTCTAAAAAAATATCACGCTATTGTTGATGATACCCTGCGAAATAAAGTCGGCAAAGTATATTTATTTTTTGGCGGTCCCTCAAAATACGTCGGCGCTATATCCCTTGAGAGCGCCGGCGCCTCACTGGAGGGCACGAACGCCTATGCTGAGGCCGCACACGTCAAGGGCGTTGGCGACGTGAATAATGACAATTATGACGATATCATTGTCGGCGCCGGATTTCATTCGCAAGTCGGCCCAGAAGCTGGCAAGACCTATCTTTTTTTCGGAAAGGATCGCTCGGCATGGCAAGCGAACGCTAAAATGGAAGCTGTCGCGGATGCGACATTTCTCGCCGAAAATGAATATGATTGGGCCGGCCACCGTGTCGCCAATGTGGGGGATGTAAACGGCGATGGATTCATGGATTTTATCATTGGCGCCAACTATAATGATTTCAACGATATCACCAACAGCGGCAAGGTTTATCTCATTCTTGGTAAAGAAACGGGATGGGCGCTGAACACGCCGCTCACCGATGCAGACGCCTCATGGATTGGTGAAGTAAAAAATATGGGACTTGGTTGGAACGTCGGCAATCCCGGAGATGTGGATGGCGATGGACTCAACGATATCATCCTGGGCGGCAGCAAGTACGAAACGTTTTTACTCCTCGGTAAAAACATCAGTTATTCCACCAATCAATCCATCAATACCGCGGCCGATGTCTCGCTCATACCACCGCAGAGTATTGCCGATGATATTGGCCATGACATGTTTTCTCTCGGCGATGTGAACGGCGATGCTATTGAAGACTTTATAATCGGCGGCTCGACGTTTTCGGATAATCTTCTCGGCGCCAACGCGGGGAAAGCGTTTGTCTTTTATGGTCGGAACACCTGGCCGTCTCGGATAAATTTCGAGGATGCTGATCTCATCTTTGTCGCCGAGAACGCCGGCGACGCCGCGGGTTTTTCAGTCTCGGGAAATGGCGACATTAACAACGATGGCGTCAGGGACATCCTCATTGCCGCATCTCACTTTGAAAACAAGACCGGCAAGATTTACCTGTTTCAGAGCACAGAATCAAACCTGACGCTTATCCACCCGAATGGTGGAGAACTTTTAAGCTCCGGTGACACCACAACGATCACCTGGATGACCGATCCCGATGTCGATCGGGTCAAACTCGAACTCTCAACAAATAACGGCGAGTCGTGGCAACTGATCGCCAACAATATAAATGACTCGGGATCGTATCCCTGGACAATTCCGAATATCTCATCGGACAACTGTCTGGTGCGAATCCAGGATGCTGTTGATGGCGATCCGCAAGACCAAAGCAACGGCGTATTCACCATCACAAACAAAGCGACAATCACCCTCATTTCACCAAACGGCGGCGAGCACTTTACGGTTGGCAATTCAGTCAACATTCAGTGGTCGAGTTTTAATTTTAATGAACATGTCAAGATCGAACTCAGCGTTGACGATGGCAGCACCTGGGACGCAATTACGGTTGATGCGGAAAACGACGGCAGCTATATCTGGAGCGTGCCGGATCGGCCAACCACCAAAGGCCGTATTCGTGTGACCGGTTCGCCGACATATACCATTCAGGATGCGAGCGATGCCGCATTTACGATTTCAGGATCAAACTTTGTTTACAACAGAATAGAGGCCGAAGACGCCAAACTGTCCAACGGTTACATTGTTGAAGATCGGGCTGAAACAAGTAACGGCAAAGTGGTGCGACTTCAGGGGCAGTCGTTTGGCACGGTCGTTTATCGATTTAACCTCCCTCCTGCCGAGTACGAGCTGTTCGTTCGTTACCTGGATGAGCGTGACGGCGTGAGCACCAGCGTCATCAATATCAATGGAAACAAAGTGGCGGAATGGCAATGGGATGAAGCGGAGTCGAGCGACGTCTTTTTGTATCGCAGTTTTGGCACGTTTAATTTTGAGAAAAACGATAACATTGAAATGTGGACGTTACACGATAATGGCGAATACGCCCGCGTCGATTATTTTGAATTTGTTCGCCGTGATGAGCCGATGCACAGCCTGACCGTGGTGGCGCCGAACGGCGGCGAAGCGTGGCAAATCGACACCTCACAGAACATCATCTGGACGGCGGAAAATACCAGCGGTTTCTATAATATCCATTTGACCCGCGATGCCGGCGCCACCTGGGAAACGCTGGCCAATAACGTTGGCCCCTCTCCCGCGGCTGATGGCACAATGCGCATCAAGATGCCGGTGACCGGCCCGGCCTCGGATAGCTGTCTGGTAAAGATTGTCGATGTTGACGGCGCGCCGGTTGACCAGAGCGATGACTTTTTCAGCATTGTCGAGCCACCGGAACCGATGATCACGGTCACATCACCAAACGGCGATGAAGAGTGGATTATCGACTCCGTTGTCACCATCACCTGGAGCTCGGAACATACCAGCGGTGATGTAAAAATTGAGTTGAGCCGCACCAATGGATCAACCTGGCAAACCTTGACGGAAAGTACAAACGACGATGGGGATTTTGAATGGAAGGTCGCCGGGCCGCCGACAAACGAATGTCTGATCCGTATTCGCGATGTTGACGGTCAAGCAACAGACACGAGCGATGGTATTTTTGCTATTAGAGGCACACCGAACATCGTTCTCACAATGCCGAACGGTGGAGAACGCTGGGACATCAACGCGACGCACAATATTCGCTGGACGTCAGAGTATGTTCAGGGCACTGTTAAAATTGATGTTTCACATGATAATGGCAATGTCTGGACTGCCATTGCTAACGACGCCACCAACAACGGTTCGTACGCTTGGCTGGTGAGTGGGCCGGAAACCACCGCAGCGCTCATCCGCGTTTCGGCGACGGATGGCTCGGCATCAGATACGAGTGATGCGCCTTTTGCGATTGTCGCGCCGCCGTTCATCACAATCACCATGCCGAATGGCGGCGAGGTGTGGACCGTCGGGCAAACTGAAAAGATCGGCTGGTTCAGCGACAAAATCACGCAAAAATTACAAATCGAACTGTCCCGCGATAACGGCAGTACCTGGACACTGTTGGCCGAAAGTGATGCGGCCTCCGATACCATCCAACATGTTGTGACCGGTCCGGCTACAATTCAGGCGCTTGTTCGCATCAAGACCGAGGATGGAAGCGTTGCTGATATGAGTGACTCGCTATTCTCGATCCTGGAGCCGAAAAGCATTACCGTCACTTCGCCAAACGGCGGCGAGAAGTGGATCGTCGGCTCGACGCACAAAATCACCTGGAACTCGTCTTTTATTAGCAGTGATATTAAAATCGAATTAACCCGCAACAACGGCGCAGAGTGGGAAACGCTATCCCCAACAGAGGCGAACGACGGGGTATATGAGTGGACGGTGACGGAACCGATTTCCGCGCAATGTCTGGTGCGCCTGAGCAGCACGGATGGCGAAGCGACGGACCGGAGCGATAATCCCTTCACCATTTCGGAAAAACCGATGATCAGCATCCTCTCACCAAACGGCGGCGAAGTGTGGTCCATCGGTTCAAACCAGAGCATCAATTGGACGTCTGTCAATACCAGCGGGGCGGTAAAAATTGAACTGTCGCGCGATAATGGCGCCACATGGGAAGCATTGACGGATTCGACCAAAGATGACGGCGCTTTTGAGCTGACCGTGGACGGGCCGGTTTCGGACAACTGCCTGGTCATGGTGTCCGATGTGAACGGGACGCCATATGACGTGAGTGAGACGTTCTTTAGAATTGATGAACCACTGTCCGTCACCGTTTTGACGCCCAACGGCGGCGAGGTGTGGCGCATCGGCACGCAACAGGAGATCACCTGGACGGCCGAGAATGTGAGTGACACGCTGCACATTCAATTGTCGCGCGATAACGGCTCGACCTGGGAAATCTTGACGACGGAAGCCGGAAATACCGGAAGCTGGACGTGGATCGTCAACGAGCCGATCAGCGAGCTCTGTTTGATTCGAGTCTACGCTCCAATCAGTGACCTGTCCGATGAGAGCGACAACGTCTTTACAATTGACGTCATCAACGGCGTTGCGCGAATGAGTGAGAACATTCCAACTGAATTTTCGTTGCAGCAAAATTATCCAAATCCGTTCAATCCGGTCACGCGCATTCAATACAACCTGCCGGTTCGCTCCGAGGTTCGGTTTGAAATCTATAACACCCTCGGTACTAAAATCGCTACCCTGGTGAACGACACACAATCCGCCGGCGCCTATATGCTGACCTGGAACGGTAAGGACGATTTGGGCAAGCAGATGCCTTCCGGACTTTATTTCTACAGAATTTCAACCGAAGGTTTTAATCAAACACGACGGATGATGTTAATGAAGTAAAAGAACGGAGAATGGAAATGGGAGAAAGGAAAAAGGAGATACGATCCCGTGCTTCCTCCCCATTCGTAATTTGACATTTGAAATTTATTTCTCTCCTCCTCTCAAAAAAAGCCGTCGTCCTAATAGTGGGCGGCGGCTTTCTTTTTCCACAATAAAAAAAGCCGCGATTAAAAGTCGCGGCTTTTTTTGTTATTCGTAATTCATCTTGTCACATAGCTTTATTCGTATTGCGAGATAATCCCGCCGGTTAACCGCATCAACGCGGTGTCCACATCAATATAAGCATAAATCGCGTCGAGTCGATTGACGGCTGAATTCAGATAGAGCAACTGCACATCCCGAAAGTTGAACGAGTTGATGGCGCCGCTTTTAAATTTTTCTTCGGAAATCGTCAGATTAAGCTGCGCTGTTTGCAGCGCTTCATCCGCCACATTCAACAACTCCTGGCGCACGAGGTGAATCTCGTAAAAATTATAAAGCTGATTGGTGAGGGTGTGTTTGATATTTTCAAGCTGCGTTTCGCCGGTCTCCTGATCAATTTTGGCAATCTGCACGGCGCGATGACGATTGCCGCCGTTAAACAACGACCAGCTCAAATTGAGGCCGACCGAATAGTTGCTCGACGCCAAATCGACATTCTCCAGCAGCGCATTATCATAAACGCGTTCGCCATCGTTGGTGGTATAACCGGCGCCTAGGCTGAGTGTCGGCGACCAGGCCGCCCGCGACAAGCTGACTTCTTTTTCCAGCATTTTCTGGTTGATGTACTGATTTTTTAGGGTCCGGTTATTCGCGAGCATTTTTTCGCGTAACACATCAATATTTAAGTCCTTTGGCTCGGCGGAAAACTCGGCGTCAAAAGTCCAGCGCTTTTCCGGTTGTTCGGCCATCAAAAAATTCAAATTGCGAATCGAATTTTTATAGGCCACTTCCTGCAGCATAAAACGGCCCTTGTCTTCCAGGAAGGAATTCTGTGCCTGCAGCACATCGTAGGTCGTTTGGCTGCCGAGTTTTTGACGTTCGGTCTGATAGTTATAACGATCCTCAGACAACTTCATCAACGTTCGCGCAACCTCGAGCTTTTCCCGATCCAGCAACACGTTATAGTAGGCAAGAATAACATCCTGAATCGTTTGTTCGATGACCACGGCGGTATTGCCGGCGGACAATTCTTCAAACAGATTCAATTTGCTTTTGTTGATGTGCAGACTCAAGCCGTCGAACAGGAGCCAGCGGAGATCCGCGCCCGCGCTTCGCGCATTTTGTTCATAATCGCCGGGCAGACCATCACTATAATCCCAGCGTTGACTTTGATTGGCGGACAGGTCAATCGTGGGAAACAATCCAACTGTTCCCCAGACATTCTGAATTTCCGCCACGCGCTGATCGCTCTTGGTGACGCGAATGTTATAGTTGTTTTCCAATGCAAGGGTTAACGCATCGTTCAACGTCAGGCTCTCTTGAGCCATGGAAAATGAAAACGTAAATAAAACAAGTAAAAGTGCTTTTTTCATAATAGGCTTGTCTCAGTCAATATGTCGTTTACTGTAAATAACGCCGATTTCGACTTCTTCGGCGCTCGGTTTAATGCCGGTCCATAGGCGTTGTGAGGCGACGCGCACGTCGTTCAACACATGAATGAGAACCGGGAAAAACACCAAAATAAAAAAGGTGCCGATGGCCACGCCATACGCCAGCGAGATGGCCATTGGAATGAGAAACTGCGCCTGATGACTTTTCTCCAGAATGAGCGGAAACAGACCCAGCGAGGTGGTGACCGTCGTTAAAATGATCGGCCGCAAGCGCGTGCGTCCAGCTTCGATAATGGCTTTGCGCACCGTCCAACCCTCAGCCATCAGGGAGTTATATTTTGATAAAAAGACCACCGCATCATTAACGATAACGCCGGAGAGCGCTACCATGCCGAGCATACTCAAAATGGATACCGGCCGGTCATGGATGCCGTGCCCCCAAAACGCGCCGAGGAACGACAGCGGGATCATCAGCAAAATGATGACCGATTGTGCGGTGGACCTGAAATGCATCATGAGCAGCAGGATGATGCCGGCAAAAGCGATAATAAAATAGAATCGCAGTTTCTGCAGGGCGAGTGAACTCTCGCGCTGCTGGCCCTGGTACATCACGTTGATGCTCGGGTATTTTGCTTTCACCATCGGCACGATCTCGCTATTCACCACAGCGAGAATTTCCGGCACCGACGCGTACGGATCAACGGTTTCCGCCTCGATGCGGATTTCGCGCTGGCCGTTAAAACGGTTAATATTGACCGGGCCGCGCTTGACTTCGTAATTCGCCAGCTCAATCAATGGAAACTCGCCCTGGGGCGTTTTGATTTTCATCTTTTCCATTTGACCGATATTGGCGCGGTCCTCGCTCGGGTAACGCACCCAAATGCGAATTTCATCCTTGCCTTGCTGCAAACGCTGGATTTGACCACCGTAAAAACCCTGCCGCACCTGATTGGCAATGGCGTTTTCATCCAGCCCCAAAAAGTAGGCTTTCGGATTCAGCTTGAGCAAAATTTCCTGTTTGCCCTGCGCATTATTTTCAATGATATCTTTTAAGGCCGGCAAGTTGGCCAGTTCCGCCATGAGGAATTCTTTGGCATTTTCCAGTTCCTCAAGGTTCCGGCTCATCAGGCTGATGGACACCGGCGCACCCCAGCGGTTACGCCCCGACACCGAATATTTTTCCGCCGCCGGCACCGGTCCGATTTTGTCTTTGACGCGCTGGGCAATTTCATGACCGGTCAAATCCATATCGGTCAGGTCAACAGGCCAGACCATAATTGTACCGGCGTGCGAGCCAACCTCCTGACCATCGAACGCGCGGCCAACCTGCAGACGGGTATCTTCAATGATGGTCTCGCCGTACTCTTTTTCCAGATCCACATTCACCTCCCACACGGCCTTTTCAAATCGATGAAGATGCGTGTAGGTTTGCTCCTCGCCGGAACCGGGCACGAACGCGACATTAATCTCAAAATTATCAAAATCAACCATGGGGAAATAGGTGGTTCGCAGAAATCCGCCCATGAACAGGCCGGCGGTGATGAAAATCAGCGCAATCGGCACACCGAGCATGATGTACCGCCATTCGAGAATCCATTCCAGTGAGCGGCCGTACACCTTGTCGCGCAACCAGGTGATAAAATTTTCCATCCACTTTACCAGACCGCGGCGCGGCGCCTCAAGTTTCTTGCGGTTGAGAACGTGCACACTGCCAAGGTGCGCCGGCAGGATAAAGTAGGCTTCAATTAAAGACAGCGACAAAGCGGTGATGACGATAAACGACATTTCGAATGCCACTTCCATTTGTGTGCCCTGCAAAAACAGCAACGGCAAAAAAGCGACGATGGTCGTGGTGACCGACGTCAGAACGGCCGGCGCCACTTCCAAAGTGCCGTCCACGGCGGCGAGCATGGGATTTTTGCCGCGTTCAAAATGCTGATAGATATTCTCGCCAATGACAATACCGTCGTCAACCAAAATGCCGATGACCAAAATCATACCGAATAGCGACATCATGTTGATGGTGACGCCGTACAAATTCACCAGAATAAACATGGCAAGAAACGAGAACGGGATGCCCCAGGCCACCCACAGCGACACGCGAAAACTGAGAAACAGCGTCAGGGAAATAATTACCAGGACAAAACCCATAAGACCGTTTGCGACCAGCACATCGAGCCGACTTTGCAGGATTTCCAAAAACGAAAAATCCAGGTTTAGTTCGACGGCGTTATGCGTTTCATTAAAGTCCTGGATATAATTTTTGATGAACGTATCGATTTGCCGCAAGTCCTCTTCCGGCAATTTATTGATCATAAAGCTGACGGATTTTTGGCCGTTGCGGAAATTCGGATAAAAATTATCCGGCTCTTTCAACTTGACGACAGCGACATCGCGAACGCGCAAAAATCCGCCGGTTTCATTGCCGCGCAAAATGATATTGCCGATAACGTTTGGATCGGCGCTGCGCGAACGCAGGCGGATGAGAATCTCTTCATCTTTTGATTTGATCTGCCCGCCGGACACATCGCGGTTATTTTTTAAAATGGCATTGCCAATTTCGTCAAACGTCAAGTTGTAGCGGAGCAGATCCGATTCTTTAATTTCAACGGAAATTTCCGGCTGCGGCGCGCCAAAAATTTGCACCTGACTGATGATGCCGGAATTGAGGAAATCGTCCTCAATCTGATGCGCAAACTTTTTCAGCGTAAAGAGATCGTCAGATCCGGTCAGGCTGAGAAACATGGCGCGGGAAATGGAGCGCTGCTTGAAAACAATCGGCCGTTCCGCCGCCGACGGAAATGACGAAATCCCGTCCACCGCGTTTTTCACTTCCATCAATGTTTCGTCGATATCATACTGACCGGTGGTTTCGATAATCACCGTCGCCGAATTCTCCGATGACGTTGAGCTGAATTCTTTAATGCCGACGATGCTGCGGATCGCCTCTTCAATCCTCGAAGTGACGCCTTCCTCCATTTCGACGGGCGAGGCGCCGGGATAAAACACGGAAATGGAAATAATACGGCTGGTGAGTTCCGGAAATGCCGACTGTTTAATGTTCACCAGCGACAACAATCCGCCGATGACCACAACCGCAATAATAATATTGGCGTAAAATGGATATTTTACAAAAATAGAAACTATTTTTCTCATTGTTCATTCACTCGGGTAATGGATGGATGTTTTAACCGACTTGCTCGGGACTGGATGGTTGATCGGATTGTTGTTCTGATTCATCGACACCGAGAATTTTGACCGGGGTATTTTCGGCAACATTGATCAATGGTTGGGTGACAATGTAGATGCCTTCCGGCAATCCATTAAAAATGATGGTTTCAGTATTGTACTTTAAAATGTTGATTTGATGTTTTTTCAAACGGCCGTCTTCCACGGTAAAAACGACATCCGTATTATCAACCGCATTGCGCGGCAATTCCATCGCATTAGTCAGAATCATGCCGCTGAACTGCGCCTGAAGAAATTCGTTTTGATAAAGCGGTTTGCTGGAAATCATCGGCACGCGCACAAAAACGCTGCGACGCTGGGTGTTCATGTCAACAAAATCGGAGACTCGTACGACGGTGCCGGTCCAATCCAGGGTGCGCGCATCAGAGTGCAAGGCAACGGCATCACCGACTCGAACAAATTGAGCCTGACTCTGCGGCAACGGTACTTCAACTTCAAGTTCATCGGTTCGGATTATGCTGGCAATTCGGCCGCCCATACCGATGAAGGCGCCGACCTGCAATTGAACCTCGGAAAACGTACCGTCAAATGGAGCGCGAATGGTGTGACGATCGAGCTGTTTTTCCGCCTGTTTGATGGAATAGTATTCGTTCAAGACATTTCGACTGGCTAAAAATATCTTCATCTGTTCGGAATGAATATCCGGTAACGGCGGAAAATCCTTTTCAATGGAGATAGAATTAAAAAATTGCATGAATTCATCATACTTGTCTGGAAAGTCGATTTTAATATCCGGCAGCAAATTGGCGACGGTGGTGAGAAAGCGGCTTTTGTTGGCCTGCAAGGTCAATTCCGCTTCGTCCTTGTAAATGACCAGCAAGGTATCGCCGGCGCGGAATCGCTCGCCTTTTTTCAAATTCACGGAACCGCGTTCGATTTTGCCCGAGGCTTCGGCGATGACCTGCACGACTTCAGTCGAGACGACGCGGCCTTCGCCAAATACTTGCGATGACACACTTGAATAGACGACAGGCTCGGCCTTGACCCAGCGTTCGCCCAAATCCGGTGCGCGGCGCGGCAGCTCTTTACGTTGCGCAGCTAAAAACTGCATCAATCCAAAGCCAATAACAATGATGAGTACAAGACTTCCAACAATGACAAGTTGACGTTTTTTCATGAGTTCTTTCGGCCTTTATTTAGTGGTACGAAATTGGAATTTGTTAAATATTCATACAAACGTATAATAGAGCATTTTGTTCTAAGGTTTGTCCCGGCATATACAAGTATAAAAAGTACGAAATTGTGCGGAACATCATCAACATTAATTTTGAGCATGTTCAAAATTGACTTTTGACCAATATGGGCAAAAGTTTCAAGTCCGTTTGTATTCCGGCTTAACCGCTTTAAAAAATTCTGGGACACGGATAAAAACGGATTGGATATTTTTGCGTTATAGGTCACAAGAAAATGAGAAAAATCCGTTCACATCCGTGCCCCATGATTTTTTGGGATTCCGGCTTGTCCAGGTTAGGTGTCTATCCAGTGAACTTGTCTGGATTCTTGCTAAAGTCGCTAACGACGAACTAAACATGATTTTTTCAATTGAACGCAAACCAGCACCAATTAGAGTGGTATTGTTTATAGAATTCGTGCAATTTGCGTCATTTTTTTTTTGAAATGGACTTTTAATAAAAACCAATATGCACCTGACCGGCCAGAAACATTTTTAGTAATTGAATTTAAACAAGAAAAAAGTTGAATTCATTTCTGATGATCTCGCAAAAAGTCGCTCAAAGTCGTTATGAGCGGAGCAAAGCAATATGCCGCCTCAGCAAACATATTGTTTTATGAGATTGCTTCGTCGCTACGCTCCTTCTATGGACATAAAAGTCATCGCGAGCAGATTCTCGTTTTTTGAGAATCTGCGTGGCGATCTCACGAAAAGTAATTGCCCTTTTGCGGGAGATTGCTTCACTCTCCCGCAAAGGGCGCGGGATCGTTCGCAATGACTTGTCCTTTTTAGTTGGAATTCGACTCTTCGAATTTCTTACTCGCCATGACGTGCGTCTCGACTTTTTACAAATACATCATTTCTACTTTGTATTTTGTTTTTTTCTTTGTATTTTTCCGCCCATTCAAAACTCAAGGGGAGCTATGAAGCCGGAAATCCGATCTGCATATCATTTTGTTTACCGTTACACCAAAAAATATTGGCACTATATTCTCCTGGGTTTTATTGCCACCGTGGTGTCCAATCTGTTACAGGTGCTCGTGCCGCTTTTGATCGGCAAGACCATTGATTTCATCAGCGCAGCAACCAAAGGCACCGACTATAACCTGCCGGCCATGTTCACCTCCCTGCTGCCGCCGCAGGCATCGCATTCGACAACGCTGCTGTACCTCGGGATCTGCATTGCTGTCATTTCGCTGGTGTATGCCATCATGCAGGGTGTGATGCGCATCGTCATGCTCGCCATGTCCCGCCATGTGGATTATGACATGCTCAATGATTTTGTCGCGCACCTGCAAAAAATGTCGCAGCGTTTTTTCAAAAAGTACAAAACCGGCGATTTGATGGCACGCGCGACCAATGACATTCCGTCTATCCGGCATCTGACCAGCCGCGGCTTTTTAAACATTTTTAACACGATATCGGTTTTGACTTTTGCGCTGATTTTTATGCTAAAAATTGACGTGACCTTGACGCTGATCTCGTTGTCGCCTTTTCCGTTCCTCACCATTGTGATGATCTATTTTATGGAAAAAATGCACAAAACCTACGAGCGAGTTCAGGATCAATTTTCTGTGCTCATGTCGCGCGCGCAGGAAAATCTCGCCGGCATTCGCGTGATCAAATCGTACGTGCGCGAAAAATTTGAGGTCGATGCCTTTGAAAAAGAGAACGCGAATTACATAGATCGCAACATGGAAGGCGCCAAGGTCGATACCTGGTTCGACTCCTGGCTGGAAATCATCATCAGTCTGAGTTTCATTGCCGTGCTGTGGGTCGGCGGCGGCATGGTCATCCGCCAGTCGGTAACCATCGGCGAGCTCGTGACCCTGCTCTCGTATGTTGGCATGATCGCCTGGCCGATGATGGCCATCGGCTATCTGGTCAACCTGGTTCAACGCGGTCTGGCGGCGGCCGGTCGCGTGCAGGACATTTATAACGAACCGATTGATATCCGGGATAGCGAAAATACCAATTTCTCCATCAGCGAGCTTTACGGTGTCATCGAATTTGACAAGGTATCGTTCACCTATCCCGGCACTGACGAACCGGTGCTTCACGATATATCGCTCACCATCGAACGCGGCAAAAAGCTGGCGATTATCGGCGCGACCGGATCGGGCAAATCCACGTTGGTGCATTTGCTGCCGCGTTTGCTGAAACCGACGAGCGGCACTATTCGCATCGATGGGCACGACATCAACAGCATCCCGTTGACATTGTTGCGGCAGAGCATCGGTTTTGTGCAGCAGGAGAGCTTTTTATTTTCCGACTCGCTCGCCGATAATATCCGTTTTGGCGTGCTGGACGCGACCGAACAGATCATTTTTGACGCCGCGGATACCTCCCAGCTCCGACTCGATGTCGATCAGTTTCCGAACGGTCTCGAAACGATCATTGGTGAACGCGGCATTACTCTTTCCGGCGGGCAAAAACAGCGCACGTCCATCGCGCGGGCCGTTATAAAAAATCCAAAGATACTCGTGCTGGATGACTCGTTGTCCGCTGTCGATACCTACACGGAAGAAGAGATTCTCAATCGCATCCGGCCGATCATGAAAGAGCGCACTACCATCATTGTGGCGCACCGCATTTCCACCATTCGCGATGCGGACCACATTATCGTGCTGTCGGACGGCACCATTGCCGAACAGGGCACCCACAGCGAATTGCTCGAACGGCGCGGACTTTATTTTGATATGAACGAGCGCCAGAAACTCGAAGAAAATCTCAAAGAGATGGAGTGAGATTGTGACCTATCATGAAGAAGAAATTCTCGGCAAGGCGTTTGACAAAAATCTGATGCGGCGGTTGTTGACATACTTATGGCCGTTCAAATGGATCGCGCTCACCTCCTTGTTGATTCTATCGCTCTATTCGGCAACGCAATTGGCCGGCCCGTATATCCTCAAACTCGCCATCGATAACGAGTTAATGAAGGGCGATTACCACGGCCTGACCCTGCTGATGATCGTCTATCTTGTGGTGACGCTGTTTGAAGTGCTGTCGCATGCGGGCCACAATATGCTCACCCGCTGGCTCGGACAAAAAGTCATGTATTCCATGCGCATGGCGATTTTCTCGCACATCCAAAAATTGCCACTGTCGTTCTTTGATAAAAATCCGGTCGGCCGCCTCGTAACCCGGGTGACAAATGACGTTGAAACGCTGAACAATCTGTTGTCAAGCGGGATCATCACCATTCTTGGTGATTTTGTTGTGTTGATCGGCATCGTCGTGGTCATGACATCAATGAGCTGGCAATTGTCGCTTGTGACATTTTCGGTCATACCGCTGATGATTGTGGCGATTTTGCTGTTCAAACAGCGTATGCGCGATGCGTACCGCAAAACGCGCATACGGCTCGCCCGCATTAACAGTTTTTTGCAGGAAAATATATCCGGCATGGCAACGGTGCAAATTTTTAATCGTGAAAATGAAAACTATAATCGTTTTGTCGAGCTGAACGACGCCTATCGCGAAGCGAACCTCAAATCAATCAAAATAGACAGCATGTATTCTCCCATTGTCCGCATGCTGATGAGCTTTGGCTCCGCGCTGCTGCTCTGGTACGGCGGCAACCTGGTGTTTGACAACTTTATTTCGCTCGGTATTCTCGTGGCGTTTACCCGTTACGTCAACCGGTTCTTCCGGCCATTGGCCGACCTGGCGGAAAAGTACAACATGATGCAGGCGGCTATGGCCTCCAGCGAGCGCGTTTTTAAATTGCTGGATGAACCGGAGCAATCCTCCACGCTCGGCACACCGCTGCCGTTGCCGCCGTCAAAAGGCAAAATCGAATTCAGAGATGTGACCTTTGCCTACAACAAAGAGGATTACGTACTCAAGAACGTCTCCTTCACCATTCAGCCCGGCGAAAAGGTGGCGATCGTTGGCGCAACCGGAGCCGGCAAAACCTCCATCATCAGCCTCATCAATCGCATGTACGAACCCACACGCGGGCAGATTTTTTTGGATGACGTCGACACCGCGCGCATGCCGGTGCACGATTTACGCGCGCGCATTGGTGTGGTTTTGCAGGATGTTTTTATTTTTTCCGGCAGCGTTGAGCACAACGTCACGCTGGGTGATCCGAATATTTCGACAACAGAAATCGAAACGGCGTTGCATCGCGTCAATGCCGATCAGTTTGTCAATAAATTTTCTGATGCCTACAAACACGAACTGACCGAGCGGGGCAGCAACTTGTCCGTCGGGCAAAAACAGTTGCTGTCGTTCGCGCGCGCCCTGGCTTACACTCCGGAAATTCTCATTCTCGATGAAGCCACCTCAAGCGTCGATACCGAAACCGAGCTGCTCATCAGCGATGCCATCCACAAGCTGATGCAAAACCGAACCTCCATTATCATCGCGCACCGGCTATCGACCATCAAAGATGTCGACTGGATCGTTGTTTTGCACAAGGGGGAGATTCGTGAAATAGGCCGGCACGACGAGTTGTTAGCAGTGAGAGGAATATATTATCGCCTGCATCAATTGCAATTTGGCGGAGAAGCTGCGTAAGAGCGTGGAGAAGTTTATGGATTTTTCTGGAAAAATTGTCGTCGTGACCGGCGCGTCCGGTGCGCTCGGTTCCGTTATTGTTGAGCGCTTTTTGCTGCACGGCGCCTCAGTGGCCGCAATCGCGCGCGACATATCAACATTAAAAACAGAGCAGACGGTTGCCAGACAACCGAGCACGTTTTCCGCTGACCTCACGGATGAACAGCAGGTGAGCGCTGTTTTTGATGCCATCCAGACGGAACTGGGCGGTGTGGATATTTTGGCGCACACCGTTGGTGGATTTTTGGGCGGCAAAGCGCTGCACAACACCAGTGCATCCGAGTGGCAGCGCATGATGTCCCTCAACCTGGATTCGGCATTTTTGTGCAGCAAATACGCGCTGCCGCAGATGGAGAAAAAAGGCGGCGGAAAAATCATCACCATTGCCGCGTTGGCCGCGCTGCAGCCCAAAGCCAGCCGCGCCGCCTACATCACCGCCAAAGCCGGTCTCATCGCTTTGACCCAGGCCATTGCCGAAGAGGGCAAAGCCATCAACGTGCAGGCTAATTGTATTGCGCCGAGCATCATTCTCACCGAAGCGAACAAAAGCGACATGCCGGAGATGGATTTTTCAACATGGATTAAACCGGAGCACATAGCCGCCACCATTCTGCACCTCTGCGCCAAAGTCTCCGAGTCGGTCACCGGCAACGTCATCAAAATGCTTTGAAAAAACCATTATTTTATGTTAATTCTGACTGCTTGAAGAACACGGCAATAAAATCAATGTAAAAATTCAAAGTGTGACGCGGTAACCATATCCGCACCCTTTATCAGTCTATGAAAAAACGTCCCATCAATAAATTTGTCATCATTATTATTCTGGCGCTGTTTGTACCGATTTTCACCTATACGATTTATCAGGTGGTTCAATTTGATGAAAACGAACATCTGATCCAATCCATCTACGACCGCCAACTGGAAATGATCATTTTTTCGATCAATCAGGATTGCTACGACATCTTTGCCAGCTGGCATTCCGAATTGACTCAGGCTGCTGTGTTGGATTTTAAAAACCTGACCGATCCGCAAAACAATCCGATGATCATCAAAACAT